>DSAV01000067.1 GCA_011046295.1 Deltaproteobacteria bacterium
CTAGCTTTAATCATCCAAAGAGTTGGGCCTTCTTCGCGATATAAGTTTTGCTTTTGAGGAGCCATAGGCTTAGTCAACTCTTTGCTCGGCGTTTATTAATAACTTCATCCCATTATACTATTTGTGCCGTTTATGGTACAAGCAGAGTCTAATGGAGGCGCGAGCGACGTGGCGATCCCTGAGATTGCTTCGGTCGTTTATCCGGCCTCGCAATAACATAATCCATTATTCTCTGCGCTTTAAATATCTCTTGACAAGCCTATTTTGGTTATTCTAACTCCAATATCCATCAATCAACAGATAATCTGCCTTATCGAACAATAGCGTTAAGCGGCTTAATTAATACGGAGGACTAAAAATGCAGAAAGCTGAAAAATTAAGAAAAACAATTGTCAGCAAGGCGGTGCGCAACATCAAAAGAGGATACGCTGATGACGATTCAAAACGGGGAATGTACCGCGAGGAAATCCGCCTGGATTTACAGCGCTCGCGGCTGATGACGGAATCCTACAAACAGACCGACGGAGAGCCCATGGTTATCCGCCGCGCCAAGGCGCTGGCCAATATTCTGGATAATATGGATATCTTCATCCGCGAGCATGAACGCATTGTCGGTTATCAGACATCCGACACTAACGGTATTTATCATCCCATCGACCAGAACTGGAAATCGGTGCAGCGCCTGGTCGGAAGCGAAGCCGGAAAAAGCCTGCTGGATGAAAAAGGCAGAAAGGAACTCGACGAGCTGTGCGCTTACTGGAAGGGCAAATCCATGAGCGACCGCCATCAGGAAATCCTGCCGGACGAACTTAAAAAATACTGGACGTACGAAGGCACGTTTTTATGGAGCCAGTTGTCGGAGCTGGGTATCCCCGATTACGAAAATCTTTTCCAAACCGGCCTCAAAGGACGTATAAATTTCGCGCGGGACAGAATCGCCGAAATCGGCCGGACAGTTCCCGTGGATTATGTGGAGCAAAAAGAATTTTTGCAATCAGTAATCATCGCGCTGGAAGCGGTTATCCGCTTTGGCAAGCGTTATTCAGAGCTGGCCAAAAAAATGGCAGCCAAAGAAATAAATGAGAAACGTAAGGCGGAACTCGAAGAAGTGGCGCGTATCTGCGCGCACGTGCCGGAAAATCCACCAAGCACTTTCGCGGAAGCGGTGCAGTTTTTCTTCTTTATTCATTTAATCCGCTATCTCGAGTACTCCACATTGGGCGTGGGCATCCGCGTGGATCAGCTTTTCGGTCCATTCTATGAAAAGGACGTCAAGGAAGGACGTCTCACTAAAGAAGACGCGCTCGACATCATGCAGCTTCTTTTCATCAAACTAAACGAACTGGGGCTGGTTTATTCGCCGACGGTAAGTTCCGTCTACGGCGGCGTGGCGTCCTTGCAGGCGGTGACCATCGGCGGCATCGATAAAAACGGCAATGATATCACCAACGATCTGACGTATCTCACGCTGGAGGCGGCGCGGCAACTGCAACTTATCGAACCAAGCATCTGCCTGCGCGTGCACGATAAAACACCAGAGGAAGTTTACGACAAAGCGATAGAAGTCATCAAAACCGGCATCGGCTATCCTTCTCTTTTCAACGACGAAGCACTCGCGCCGCTCTTCGCGCGCTGGGGCGTGCCGCCCGAAGATATTAAGAATTACGCGGTTACCGGCTGCGTATATATCGAAATTCCCGGCAAAAACGTGATGCGCCGTTCCGTCGGTTATTTTGTTTTAACAAAATGTCTGTGGTGGGCGCTGCACCAGGGCGTTAATCCCCAAACAGGCGAACAGCACGGCGCGCGCACGCCCGATCCCGCCACGTTTAAATCGTGGGAAGATTTACTTGACGCCTATCTGGAACAGGTCAGATTTTTCACCACCAAAATGGAACAGCTCGAAAGAATCAATCTGGAGCTTTGCGAAAAATACCTGCCGCGGCCGTTCTATTCCGCCGTGGTGGAAGGCTGTATTGAATCCGGCAAGGAATGCCGCAAATGGGTTTATCCTTCCATGCTGCATCACTTCACGCAGGTAATCGGCGGAACAAATGTGGCTGACGCCATCACCGCCGTGCGTAAGGTTGTTTTTGAAGACAAACTGGTAACGTTGCCGGAACTCATAAAAATCATGGATAACAACTGGGCGGGACGCGAAGACATCCGCCAGACCTGCCTTAACGCCCCCAAATTCGGCAACGACGATGACTACGCCGATTTAATCGCCAAAGAAGTGCAGCGTCGCGGCGAAGAAGCCATGGAATCAATAAAAGACCGCTACGGCTTTGCCAACCGCGGCGACGGCAGCGCCGTATCCGCCACTTACGGCCTGGCGATCGATACGCCGGCCACACCCGACGGACGCCTGGACGGTGAACCTTTCGCCGATTCAACTCTGGCGCCCTGCCCCGGCCGTGACAAAAAAGGCCCCACGGCGGTTTTGAATTCCTGCGCCAAAATTACCGCGGAAGAAACATACAACCATCTGCTGAATCAGAAATTTTCACCCAAGTTCCTGGAAGATGATTTAAAACCCGCATTCATGGGCTATCTTAAAACCTGGAAGGAACTCAATGTGCCGCATATCCAGTTTAATGTGGTGGACAAAAAGACGCTGCAGACGGCACAGGAGTATCCGGAAAAATACGCCGACATGATTGTCCGCGTGGCCGGATTCAGCGCCTACTTTGTCGATTTATCCCGCGGCCTGCAGGATCACATCATCGCCAGAACGGAGCAGAGCTTAAGATAAATTAATAAATGGATTCTTCACTTCTACGCAGCCCGGAAAAGGGAGTTGTTTTCAACATTCAGCGCTTCAGCGTGCATGACGGCCCGGGTATCAGAACCACGGTTTTTCTGAAAGGCTGCCCACTCGGCTGTCTTTGGTGCTCCAATCCCGAATCGCAAGATTTCGCTGCCGAACTAATGACGCGCGATATTCTCTGCACGGGCTGCGGCGCGTGCGTAAAAATCTGCCCCGAAGACGCGATAACCATCACCAGAAAAACAGGCAGAATAATCGACCGCAAAAAATGCAACAATTGCATGCTATGCGTTGATGTCTGCGCTTATCAGTCGCTGACGGCTTGCGGAAAAGAAATGAGCGCGGAAGAAATCGTTACAGAAGTTTTAAAAGACAAATTGTTTTACAAAAATTCCGGCGGGGGCGTGACTTTATCAGGCGGCGAACCATTATCACAAAGCGGTTTTGCCCTTCAAATTCTGCGACTGTGCAAAAGCAAAGGCCTGCACTCGGCGCTGGACACTTCCGGATACGGGCGCTGGGAGGATCTGGAAAAACTCCTGGAGTTCACCGATTTGCTTCTTTTCGACATTAAGCATCTGGACGAAAAAACACACAAAAAAACCACCGGCGTGGATAATAAAATAATTCTGGATAACTTAAGAAAAGCCGCCGGTAAAGCCCGCCTATGGCTCAGGATGCCTTTGATTGCCGGCTATAACGATGGGGAAGAGCACATAAGAAAAGCGGCTCTTCTGGCCAAAGAAACCGGGGCGCAAAAAATTTCTTTGCTTGCCTATCATGAAGGAGGTAAAAACAAAAGCACACAGATGGGAAAAGCCTACCCGATGCCGGATACGAAAGCACCGGCGGATAGTCATATTCAGTCTCTAAAAGTTCTGATTGAAGAAATGGGACTGGCAGCCACAATCGACAATTAGCCAAAATAATTTTAATACAGCAAAAAATTATATATCCCAGAAGAAAATCACGCCGCTGGCAGGAAATATCCATTCCTTGTCGGATATTTTAACTCTGACGAATTTACCCTTACTGAAAGTTATTACGGGCGAAGGATGCCGGCCGGCAAAAAAACTTTCTTCCCGGACGTTTTTTAATCCCGCTTTCCCGTAACTGAATTTAATGTTCACACCCCTGGTGGGATAAACAAGATAGACGGGGAAAAGCTTGTTTTCTTTGGCCTGTTTGGTAACGATTTGAATTTTTATTTTCACTTCTTTGTTCACTTTTTCTTCCAATTGTTCGCCGCCGCACCATACTTCATACCCGTTTTTAGTGTTCTTTTTTTCTATAATCGGCACCTTCTTCCCGTCCACGCTCACGCGTTCGACGCTGAAATCACGCTCGGCGGAAAGCTTCCTCCCGTTGGACAAAAGCCAGCGATATTCACAAAGAGGATTTTCAAAAAGGGCGGCAAGCTGCGCATTATTCGCGGCGCAACCAATCATAAATATATTATCTTTGATTGTTTTTTTATATTCGATTTGCGTGCTGACACGGAAATAATCGCGCGTGTGCGGCATTGCTTTCCCGGCCTGCGGCATTTTTTCTATGTTGATGTTGTAGTTAAAACAGGAACGCAGTTCCAGCTGGCGGTCTTCCTTGCCGAAAAGCGTTTCAAACATTTCATAATATATCGCGTTTCCGAGCTCCTCATTGCGCGCGCGCGCCTGCAGGCTATGGCGGATTATATTGTCGATACGGGAAATGGACTTTTCTTCGCCCGGAATGAATATCCGGCGCAGCCTGGGCTCTATTGCATCGGCTTTCCCTTTCTGCAAAAAAACACGCGGCGCCCTTTTGCCCAGCGCGCAAAGAATTTCATAGCTGATGGTTTTTGCCTTGCCGGCGATTTCATCGGCGCTGATACACTCATTCCCCTGCTTTCCCAGCAAGACAACTTCATCGCCGACCTGGCAATCAGAAATGTGAGTAACATCGATTGTGCACGTATCCATGGAAATCCGCCCGATAACCGGCGCTCGCGCGCCGCGCACCAATGCCTCGCTTTGGTTGGAAAGAATAACGCCGTAGCCGTCTCCATAGCCCACCGGGATCGTCGCAACCCGTGTCGGCTTTGAAGTAACATATGTTCTGCAATAACCGATACCGTGACCTGCCGGAAAATCCTTGAGCAAAACAATACTGGTTTTAAAAGACATCACCGGAGAAATCCTGACTTTGGCTTCCGTGTCAGGCGAAGGATAAATTCCGTAAAGCATCAGCCCCGGCCGCACCATATTTAATTTAAACTGGGGATAATTTATGATGGCGCCGCTGTTTTCAATATGCCGCAGCGGAATCTTTATACCCAAGTGTTCGATATCGGAAAGCAAAGCGGAAAAAAGCCGCCATTGTTCGTCGTTATAGGAAACCATTATTTCGCTGTAGGCTAAATGAGTGAAAACGCCTTCCAAAATTATATTTTTAAACCCCGCCGCATCACGAATCAGCTGCAATGCCTCACTGTACATAACGCCGCCGCGCCCCATGCCTGTATCGACCTCAACGTGTATGGGCATCTTGCGTCCAGATTTTCGCGCTGCTTCTTGGATTTTTCTGGCAAAGAACATGTCCGAGACGGAAGCTGTCAGATTATATTTTATAATATCGGCTATTTCCGCTTCTGTCGACGGCCCCAAAATAACAATGGGCGCTTCAATGCCGCTCACACGCAGCTGAACGCCTTCATCGGCGTTAGCCACTCCCAGCATTTTTGCGCCGTTTTTTACAGCGGCGTTGGATATTTCTATGGCTCCGTGTCCGTAAGCGTCCGCCTTTACGGCAGGCATGAAATCAACCTGAGGGCCGATCAGCTTTTTAATCTCTTTGAGATTCCCGATGAAATTATCGAGGTCAACTTCAACCCAGCTGCGATATTTTTCTTCTTTTTTCAGGGGCATTTTTAAATCCGGTGTTATGTTGTCATTGCTTTGTTTTTCTATTTTCATTCGACAGCCGGGCAGAATAACAAAGCCCAACAACCTGGCCCTATGGAATCGTTCGCTTGCGGAAGCATATCAGAGAGACGACGAAAGTCAAGCCGTCTATACGCTTAAATAAACATCTAAATTCAGGCAATATAAGCTTGAAAGAAAAAAATTTTTAAATTAGAATTCAGCCAGTTCTACGAACAATATATTAAGGAGGAAAAATAAATGGCTCGAGCGAGAACGGGGGATGTTTTGTATTGCGAAGTGTGCGGCCTGACCGTAATTGTAGATGAAGAATGCGGCTGCGCGGATACGGGAGTAATCTGCTGTGAAGAAACGATGATAAATAAAGGGCCTGCTCCGTCGAAACCAAAACCGGCGGCAAAAAAAGCAAAAGCTCAGAACACGAAGCCGGCTAAAAAGAAACCCGCAAAGAAAGCCGTGAAAAAAACAGCAAAGAAAGCTTCAGCAAAAAAGAAACCGGTAAAGAAAAAGAAAAAATAAAAACGCAGAGATTTTTTTACCCTTATAAAGTCCAGCCGCTCGAAATTCCAGCTGCGTTCTTATTGCGTATAAGCCTACAGAAAAAAACGTCCATTGGCCTGTACGCGCATAATTTTATGTTTACGGGCGCTGTTTTATGTGCGGAAGATATGTTTTAATCAGCAACATCGGGCAAATCGCCGAAGAATTTAATTTAAACGAAACAGGTTTAGCAGACCTGAACCGCGGCGATGTTTACCCGGGTAAAAAAGCCTCCTGCATCGTTTCACAAAATAATGAGACCCGCCTGACAAATTTTCTGTGGGGATTCCATCGGGCGTGGAAAAAGCATGCGCCAAAGCCGTTGATCAACGCGCGCGCGGAAACCATATCCGATAAACCGACTTTCCAGGAATCTTTTTACCGCAGAAGATGCCTGATTGCCGCTGATGGATTTTATGAATGGTCCAAAGACAGGAACCAATTTTATTTTTCCATGTTAAACAGCAAGCCCTTCGGTTTGGCTGGCATTTACGAACAAGATGTTTCCCCATCCACAGAAGCTTCTTTCGTCATCATTACAACTTCGGCAAACAAACTCGTCCGGCAAATACATAACCGCATGCCGGTTATCATACCGCGGGAAAAATACCCGCTCTGGCTGGATAATTCAAGATTCGATAAATCCGCACTCACGCAGTTATTCGTCCCGTTTACGGAAGAAAACATGCAGATGCGCGAGGGAACCCTTCAGCATTACAGCAAATAAATTGGTATCCGGATTGGCGGAAGTTTATCGCCCTCGTATAATATTCTTTCCAAAAAAAGACCGGAAGGAGGAGCGGTAAAGCGCGCCGGAAGCTCCGAATAAGAATCAAGAAAAGCTTCAATGTCAGCGCTTGACAATTTACCTCTTCCCGCCTCTACTGTAACGCCCACAATGCGCCTGACCATCTTCCAGAGAAAGTGAGAAGCGACAACACGCAGCGCCAGAATATTTCCGCATTCCTTCAATTCCACATTCTCGACATTAACCGTCGTCGAAAGGTTTTTATCCATTTTTTTGTCGGCAAAAGAACTGAAATCATGAAATCCACGAAAAACTCCCAGCGCTTTTTGCATTCTGCTAAAATCAAGGTTGTCTTTGACCCACCAGACATAACGCTTGCCGAAAGCGGTTCGTCTTTGCGCTATCAAATACAGATAACTGCGGCTTATCGCGTGATGACGCGCGTGAAAACGCGGCGGCACATTCTCCGCCTGCAGCACATTGATGCCCGAAGGAAGATTATCATTTAAATCCATCCGTAATTTCACAGGATTTATTTTCCGGTTAATCTCCAGGTGAGCGACCTGCGCCAAAGCGTGAACACCGGCGTCCGTGCGTCCGGCGCCCTGAACATCCACGTCAGTGTCGAAAATCTCCCGCGCGGTTTTAATTAAAGTCTCCTGAATGCTTCTGGCGTTTTTCTGCGCCTGCCAACCGCGGTAATTCGTCCCGTCATACTCCAAAACGAGCTTATACTTATGCATATTTTCTTACCGCGGCCAGGCCTGATATGGCACCAGAACATTCATGGCCGCCATTCTGTCGAGCATGTATCCGTCGCGCTCGTCTATATTGTTTAACTCATAACCGGGACGCAAGGTAGTAATGACGGCTTGGCCGATTATTTTTCTTCCCGTGTTGCCGTCTTCGTCTTTTGTTCTTATTCCCCAAACATTATGGAAAATAAGCGCGCGGCCACTTTCGTTTCCGATATAGAGCATAACATGGCCCCGGTGCCACAACAGCGTCAAATAAGGTATACCTTTCTCCAGTATAAGCTGTTCCTTTTCTTCCGGAGCAAGTCCCCGCAGATCGATATAATTGCCCACTTCCGTAACCTGGTCCGCCGAATGCCGGGGGAGCCAGATGCCGAATGGCGCGAAAAAATCCCTGGTCATGGCCGAACAATCGCGGTTTCCGTAAAGGCCGCCCCAGCCGTAAGGCTCGCCGATAAGTTCATCGGCAATCTTCGCGGCACTGGCCGGGGTAAAAAGCAACGGTTTGGGAGCCGCATGCTCCTGCGCGACAAAGCCTCTTTTGATTACGGCGTTGCTGTTCGCATCAGCAACGGCAACAAGTATTTCCAGGTAACCCGGAGTTTTGCCGGCCAGAGGGAAAATATGCCCGATTGACGCTCTTAAAATAAAATTACCGTGCTCATTATATATCGATGTCTCATTGACGGTAATCGCGGCGTAGCTGCCCGTCTCCCACTTTTTAATAAAGTCAGCATCAACGCGCGCGCTGTCTTCAATCGGTATCCAGCCAAAGGTAAAATTTGTTTCGATCAAAGCCCATGATTTATCGGCGCTGACATGGCAGACAAAAATAGGCGTGTTAGCGGCCACGGAAGACCTCTGCAGATTATCGAACGGCCATCCGGATCCTTCGCCGTCAGGGCTGTTGAAATGAGCTCCCTGTGTGGGCAAAATGCGAAGATTCGTGTTCCTTGTGGTTATGGCCGGATAAAGGGCGTTTGGATAATTATTCAGGGAGGCGTTCGCCTCAAGTTTTCTCAGCCATTCACGGGAATGCCTCCTTTTGTTTTCGCCATAACCCGGCCTTCTTTTAAATCTTTCAAAATCGTGAAGAACCCTGTCGGTCAAGGCATGAAAAGGCTCCGGCTGATACCAAACGGAAAAATAAATTATATTATAATCTTCGTCCATGCGCGCCTGCATCTGCGGCGTTAATACCTCTGCCGTTTCCGCGGCGCCTGGCTGATAATATGAATGTTCCTGCCGTAAATCGTGCAGGTCTTTGATAACATCCGCACGCTGGAAGCATCCAGCCGGCGTGAAGAAAAATATCATAATAAACAGGAAAATCAATTTTTTCATGAAAAAAACCTTGATTTAATTGCTATGTTTTTTATAATCTTTTTTTAATATTTGAGCAAGATTAAACGGCATTTTTTCACTTTTCACACGCAAGTTCAATAATTTTGTAGCATAAGATAACGAACATTGATATAATTAATAAAAGAGCACGCAATGGAAAGAAAGGAGTTTTTATGTCTGTCAAGGTTTCTTTGAAGGATTTTCCGTTTTTTAAAGATTTCAGCGATGACCAGTTGAGCAAACTGGCTGCTATAGCAAATGAGGAAAATTACGATGCGGAGACACTTCTGTATCAGGCGGGAGATGTCGCCAGAAGTCTCTACATTGTCAAGACAGGCAAAGTAGCTCTTTTTATGAGCACGGGAATGGGGCATAATAAGCCTCCCATGCAGGTTACGGTGGATATGATTACCAAAAGCGAAACGATGGGATGGTCGGCGGTCGTCGAGCCATTCGTTTATACTCTCGGCGCCCGATGCCTCGATAATACAAACTTTCTTGCTTTCGACGCTTTTCAACTGCGCAAACTCATGGAGGAAGATTGTGGATTAGGCTACAAAATCATGCAGGCCGTGGCGAAAGTTATTGCTACGCGTTTGACACACACACGCATAATTTTGGTAGGTGAACGCGGTCTTTCCGTTTTAACCGAATACTAAATTCAGGGAAAAAAACAATGGTGGACAAAGTTATTATCTATGGAAAAGCCGGCTGACCCTATACAGACAGGGCCAGGGAGGCCTTTGGGGAAAAAGCTGTTTACGTAGATATTAAAGCCAGCGCGGACAACCTGGAACAAATGCTGGAAATATCGGGAGGCACGCGGAAGGTCCCTGTTATCGTTGAAAGAGACAAAGTCTCCATCGGATACGGCGGCTCGTGAGGAGTATAAATGCCGGTCGGGAACCGGCTTGAAAAAATTAAGGATAAATTTATGAAAGACCCAAATCTCGAAGAAATTATTGAACGGGCAATTGCCAACGAACAGGAAGCCATTGATTTTTATATAATAAACTTTCACAAATAGTTGCCGATGAATCGGCAAAGGATACTTTGCGCTTCCTTGCCCAAGAAGAAAAACATCACAAAGATTACCTGTTGCGTTATCGGCGCGAAAGTTTTATAGCCAACGCCACCGATACTGATGAAGCGAAGAATTATAAAATAGCGGAATATCTCGAAACTCCCGGAGTTACACCGGATATGGACAGCAAGGACGTTTACCTTGTCGCCGCCGGAAGAGAGCTCAACTCTTATAATTTCTACAAAGGGCTCGCCTCGCTTCATCCGGAAGGAGAAATAAAAGACATGCTTTTAAAAATGGCCGCGCAGGAGTTAAAGCACAAAGAAAAGATGGAATACCTCTACGTCAATACGGCTTTCGTGCAAACTGACGGCGGCTAGTTGTCATTTAAAAGGGTGATTGTCAATTTTAAAGGATCAGGAAAGGAGTTGACCGTTGGAGTATTTCGTGCCGAAAAATATTTTTTTTACAAAAGGAGTGGGCACGCACAAGGATGAGTTGCATTCCTTTGAGCGTGCCTTGAGAGATGCAGGAATTGAAAAATGCAACATCGTGCAGGTTTCCAGTATTTTCCCCCCCAAGTGCAAAGTTATTTCTAAAACACAGGGATTAAAATCATTGGTTCCCGGAGCAATAACATATTGCGTTCTGAGCCGTTGTTGTTCGAATGAACCAAAAAGGCTGCTCGCCGCTTCAGTGGGCTGCGCGATTCCCGCGGACAAATCATCTTACGGCTACATCAGCGAACATCACGCTTTCGGCCAGACAGGAAAGCAGGCCGGCGAATACGCGGAAGACCTGGCCGCGGCGATGTTGGCTTCCACTTTGGGAATCGATTTTGACGTTGATGAAAGCTGGGATGAAAAAAAGGAAATTTTTAAAATCAGCGGCAAAATAGTCCGGACTTTAAACGTCACCCAGTCAACGATATGCCGTAACGACAAGTTCACCACGGTCATCGCGGCCGCGGTTTTTGTTTTTTAAGCAAAAAATATTATGCCTGTAAATTTGATCAATAAAGGCATACCGGAGCTGAAACAGCAGGATGTCGGTGGCGCGCACTTTCCTTATCTTTTTTATGATGGAGGCCCCGGGCATATTGTTTTTGCTCATGCCACCGGTTTTATGCCCTGGCTATGGCATCCGGTAGCAAAAGAATTCACGCCCCAAAGCCGGATTTGGGTTCCTTACATCTGTGATTATCGTGAATGCGATCCGGAAAAGGGAGGCTTGAGCTGGGATATCATCGCCCAGGATTTATCCGTTTTCTGTCGCAAACAAAATATAGAAAAACCTCTGCTCGTCGGTCATTCGATGGGCGCCACTGTGCTGACTATTGCCGCCGCTGATTACGGCATAGAGCCGCGGGGCATGATTTTGATAGAGCCGATTTTCCTGCCGGAAGAATTCTATTCGATGAAAACATCAATTAAAGACCATCCCCTGGCATCCCGGTCGATTAAAAGAACCAATCACTGGAAAAGCGAAGAAGACGCCTGGTCCTACCTCAAATCAAAAACGCTTTTTTCGGATTGGAACGAAGAAGTTCTGAACCTGTATATGCAATACGGCATGGAAAAACAACCCGACGGCGATTTAAGGCTAACCTGCGCCCCGCAAAGCGAGGCCGCGATGTTTATGGGAGGATGGAAAAGGAATCCCTGGCCCTTGATGGAGAAAATTAAATGCCCGGTGTTGGTGTTGGAAGGAGAAAAAAGTGAAAATCGGGGCTTTATCGATTTAAAAAAGGCAGTATCATTGTTTCGCCAGGGCGAATATAAACTGGTTTACCAAGCCGGTCATCTGATCCCCATGCAGATGCCTGAGGCAACGACAAAAATAATAAAAGAATTTTTTGAGCGGTTACCCTCCAATATTTAAACTGATTCACGTTTTTCTTCAATCAAGCGCGCCGATTTTTTTCTTTTTCGGCAGTTTCTTTATTTTTATTTCCAGGCGCATGGCGTCAGCTTTCTTCATAAACTTGCTCACCTTCAGCAATCTTACGGGAAGTCTCGACCTTGTGTATTTAGAAGCCGTTCCTCTCTGATGTGCGGTCATGCGTTTTTTGATGTCATTGGTCACGCCGGTGTAAATTGTTTCATCACGGCAGCGTAAAAGGTACACTTGCCAATCATTTTTTTTCTTTTCTCTTTTCGGCGGCATACTTTGACCCTGCTAGCATATCATCTTGTATAATACCACGTCTATTCACCGGGCATTTGCGGGTTCGGAAATTGATCCGGACGGGAAAACTAGCAGTAACACGACCAACTAGTCGAATATAATAATATATTTATCCTTTAAATATAATGGCTTGACAATAATTTACTAAAATGTATTATTATTATCGACCGGGTAGTCGAATATAAAGGTGATAATTATGCCGAAAATAGTGAACAGGGAAAAAAAGCGCGCGGAAATAGCGCAAAAAGCCATTGAAGTTCTGGCAAAAAGGGGTTTTCAGGCAACAACCATTCAGGACATAGCGAACGCGGCAGGTCTGGGCAAAGGAACCATTTACCATTATTTCAAAACAAAAGAAGAAATACTTTGGGCTGTCTCCGAACAAATGTTTCGCGAAACGGAAAGGTCCCTCGGCGCCGCGCTGCTGAGAATAAATGAACCGATGGACAAACTTGTCACACTGATTGAGGAAGCACTGCACATCACTCAAGAGCTGGAACACCTTTTTATCATATACTCTGAGCTGTGGCTGATGACGGTCAGAGGCGAACATACCGGCGATTTCGTTCATATGCTGAAACGCCTGCAAAATGACATGAAGAATCTTATCGCCTCACTGATCAGGGAAGGAAAAAAACAGGGCTTCTGGCCGGGCGACATTGACATCGATGCGCTCGCCGGCTACCTGGCGTCGTCGTTTGACGGAGTGTTCGCCCACTATATGATCGACAAAGAAAATTTCGATGTTAAACGAGTAACCAATGAATTCGTAAAATTCCTGCTTAAACAGAGTGCGCCGAAAAATGACTAAGAAAAAAACACAGGCGGAAAATGCCGCAAAGGCTGTCTTTCATGTTGAAGATCTTACCAAAACTTATCAGATGGGCGAGGTGCAGGTGCACGCCTTGCGCGGCGCGAACATGGAATTATACGAAGGAGAAATGGTCGTTCTTTTGGGGCCTTCCGGAAGCGGTAAATCCACCCTGCTCAACATTCTGGGCGGGTTGGATACGGCAACAAGCGGATTTGTCGCTTACCGCGAGATAGAGCTTACCGGGGCAAATGAGGAAGAATTGACACAATACCGCCGTTTTCATGTAGGCTTTGTATTTCAGTTTTACAACCTGATTTCCAGCCTGACCGCCAGGGAAAACGTTGCCGTGGTGACGGAAATCGCGAAAAACCCGATGCCTCCCGAAAAAGCTTTGGCGCTGGTAGGGCTCTCGGAAAGAATGGATCATTTCCCCGCACAGCTCTCCGGCGGTGAACAGCAGCGCGTGGCTATCGCCCGCGCCATTTCCAAAAATCCGGAAGTGCTGCTTTGTGACGAACCGACCGGAGCGCTGGATTC
>DSAV01000097.1 GCA_011046295.1 Deltaproteobacteria bacterium
CGGCTATAATCGACAGGGATGAACATCCCCGAGAAGATACCAACATGGAAGCCTTGGGCAAACTCAGACCCGTTTTCAAGAAAGATGGTACCGTCACAGCAGGAAACGCCTCTGGTTTGAACGATGCCGGTTCCTGTATGATTATGATGTCTGCAGAAAAGGCAAAAGCGCTTGGCGTGAAACCTATCGCCAGAGTGGTTGCTTCCGCTCCCGGTTCCGTCGAACCCCGCATCATGGGTATGGGCGTCGTTCCGGCTGTGCGAAATGCCCTGAAATTCGCCAATATGAAGCAGGAGCAGATTGATTACTTTGAATTCAATGAAGCCTTTGCCGCGCAGGTTATCGGCTGCAACCGCGAGTTGAAGATTCCTCTGGACAAAATCAACGCCGTCGGTTCCGGTATCAGCATGGGACATCCGGTCGGCGCTACGGGCGCCAGGTTAATCATCACCATGATTAATGAAATGAAGCGGCGCGGCGTAAAATATGGTTGTGCGTCTCTGTGCGCCAGCGGTGGTCCCGGCCATGCGTTTATTGTTGAATCAATCTAGAAATAAAGTTAGATAGGAAAAAAGTAAGTCAAAAACCCTGTGCTCATTCAGCACGGGGTTTTTTATTCGCCGATGATTTTTACCAAGACTCTTTTTTTTCTTTTACCGTCAAATTCACCATAAAAAATTTGTTCCCAGGGGCCGAAATCAAGCTTGCCTCTAGTTATAGCTACAACGACTTCCCTTCCCATAACCTGTCTTTTTAAATGAGCATCGCCGTTATCTTCACCTGTCCGGTTATGCAGGTAACGGGAGATGGGTTCATGAGGAGCCAATCCCTCCAGCCATGTTTCGTAGTCATGGTGCAGACCGGATTCATCATCGTTGATAAAAACGGAAGCTGTTATATGCATGGCGTTAACCAGCACCAAACCTTCCTGGATTTTGCTCTTTCTAAGGCAATCTTCAACTGATTGAGTAATATTTATAAAACCTCTGCGAGCAGGCACGTTAAACCATAATTCTTCACGGAAAGTTTTCATTTATTAAACCTTGTGTTTTGGCAAAAACATACATGAAGCCGATTTGATTGTCAAAAAAAAAGTAAAAAATTATTATTTGACAGATAATAATTCAATTAACTTTACAACATAAACACCTTATGTTAATAAATCATAAAATAGACGGCAAGATAAATTGGGAGATATAAATATGTCCGGTCATTCCAAATGGAGTACAATTAAGAGAAAGAAAGGTGCCATTGACTCTAAACGCGGTAAGATATTTAGCAAGATAATCAAGGAAATAACACTGGCGGCCAAACTGGGCGGCGGTGATATAGAGGGAAACGCGAGACTCAGGCAGGCCGTAGAAGCGGCAAAAGAGGAAAATATGCCCAAAGATAATATCGAAAGGGCGATAAAAAAAGGAACCGGCGGAGGCGAAGGGGCGGATAATTATGAGGAAGTTACTTATGAAGGTTACGGCCCCGGAGGTGTTGCTGTTTTAGTTGAGGTGATGACAGATAATAAAAACAGAACGGTAGCGGAAATAAGGCATATTTTTTCGAAGCATGGGGGAAATCTGGGAGAAAACGGATGTGTGTCCTGGATATTCACTAAAAAGGGAAGCATTGTTATTGATAAAAAAGAAATTGATGAAGACAAGTTAATGGAACTGGCCCTAGATGCTGGAGCGGAAGATGTAAAAAGTGAAGAAGGAGAATATGAGGTTATTACATCACCAATATCCTTTGCAGAGGTGAAAAAAATATTTGATAATAAAGGGATAAAACCTTTGGCAGCGCATATAGGAATGATTCCTTCGACCACCGTAAAGTTAGAGGCGAATAAAGCGGAACAAATGCTGAAAATGATGGAAAAACTCGAAGATAATGACGACGTGCAAAACGCATACGCCAATTTCGACATAGATGAAGCAATTATGGAAAAATTAAGCTAAAAAAAATCATACACATTATGGTATAAAGCTTGCGAATTTTAGGCATTGATCCTGGCAGTAAAAATACAGGTTATGGAGTTATCTTAAAAGAAGGCAATTACCTAAGGCAAATCATATACGGAGAGATTAAACCGCCCAAAAGCGCGAAGTTGTCGGCTGCTTTAATTGATATTTATGAACGTATTTCTGCTGTGATTATCCAAACAAATCCTCAAGCCATCGCACTTGAAAATATTTTTTATGGAAAAAACGTAAGAAGTTTGATTAAGCAGGCTCACGTAAGAGGTGTGACGGTTTTATGCGGTGCTGATAAAAGCATACCGGTTTTTGAATATTCACCGCTGGAGATAAAAAAGGCCGTTGTCGGCTATGGAAGAGCGGAAAAAAGGCAGGTGCAGGCGATGGTAAAGGCTATTTTAAAACTTCCTGTTTTACCTCCCGCGGATGCGGCCGATGCTCTTGCTGCCGCTATATGTCACGCAAATTTTTCAAAGGAAACTTTTATTTAAAATGATTGCCCTGATCAGCGGTAAAATTGTTTATAAGGGAATATCTCATGTCGTTGTAGATGCGCAAGGTGTTGGCTATCGTGTTTATATACCATTGTCCACTTTTTATGAGTTACCAGAAACAGGCAATGATATTAGACTATATGTGCACACTCAGGTGAAGCAGGATGGAATAAATTTATTCGGTTTTTATACTGATCGTGAAAGGGATATTTTTGAATTGATGATTACGGTCAGCGGAATTGGTCCCAAAATGTCTATCAGCATTCTTTCAGGTATTTCTGTTGAGGAATTGCTCAACGCGATATTAAACGGCGACGTAAACAAACTGATCAGTGTGCCGGGTTTGGGAAAAAAAACGGCAGAAAGGCTGATTCTTGAGTTAAAAGAAAAAATTCTCAAAAAAATGATTATTGAAGATGCCTCGGAGGAGAAGGGTCAGTGTAAAGACAAGGATGTTATCAGAGAAGATGTTCTTTCAGCGCTGGTCAATTTGGGGTATAAGAATAACATTGCTCAGGCCGCTCTGGACAAGGTAATGAGCGGAGCGGAGAAGGAATTGCCAATGGATCAGCTTTTAAAAAAAACGTTGAAAATTCTATGGAGCTGAATTCAGTTTAGGTGAGAAATATGAGTGATCTTCTTAAAAATCCGTTGATTAATCCTGTCTATGACAATGAAGAACACAAGTTCGAATTGAGTTTGCGCCCGTTAAAACTAACTGATTATATCGGGCAGGAAAAAATAAAAAGCAACATGGATATATTCATTGAGGCGGCAAAAAAACGCCATGAGGCGCTTGACCATGTTTTGCTCCATGGTCCGCCGGGATTGGGGAAAACAACTCTGGCTTACATCATTGCCCGGGAAATGGGTGTAGACATCAAGGTAACTTCTGGGCCCGTAATAGAAAGGCCGGGAGATTTGGCAGCAATTCTGACAAATATGCAGGATCATGAAGTGCTATTTATAGATGAAATTCACCGTCTATCTCATGTTGTCGAAGAGATATTGTATCCAGCAATGGAAGACTATCACATCGATATTTTGATTGGACAGGGACCATCAGCGAGATCGATGAAACTGGACATTCCCAAATTTACTTTAGTCGGCGCGACAACACGCGCCGGATTATTGACATCGCCATTGCGTGACCGTTTTGGCATGCATTTTCGTCTCGAGTTCTATTCAGCGCAGGAACTTGCCGTTATTGTAAAACGCTCCGCATCGATTTTAAGAATTAAAATATCAGATGCGGGAGCAAAGGAATTAGCCGGCCGCGCGCGCGGCACACCACGTATTGCAAACAGACTGCTCAAGCGAGTTCGCGATTACGCGCAGGTGAAATACAAGGGGGCTATTGATGATAAAATAGCCCGTGAAGCATTAGATTTATTTGAAGTTGATCAAAAGGGCTTTGATCAGATGGACAGAAAGCTTCTACTGACGATTATTGAAAAATTCAATGGGGGGCCGGTCGGATTAGAAAACGTTTCCGCCGCTCTGGGCGAAGAAAAAAACACAATCGAAGATATATATGAACCTTATCTCATACAAGAAGGATATCTACAGAGAACTGCCAGGGGAAGGATAGCTTGCGAAAAAGCTTACGAACACTTTGGACTTAAGTCATCCGATGCGCAGAAGGAATTATTTTAATTATTCAACAGAGGCCGCCAGTCAATGAAGTTATTAATGCATATTTGTTGCGGGCCGTGTACAATTTACCCGTTAAAAGAATTACGCACGCATGGGCATGAAGTAACCGGACTTTTTTATAATCCCAATATACATCCTTACCAGGAATACCAAAAGAGAAGGCAGACGCTCAATGATTACGCGTCAAAGGTTTTGTTAAATGTAATTTGGCCGGAAGGATATTTGCTGGAAGAATTTTTGAGGCAGGCAGTTTTCAAGGAAGATGAAAGGTGCACATATTGCTTGCACGAACGCCTAAGGTATACAGCAGAAATAGGCATAAAAGAGAGATATGACGCATTCACAACCACTTTACTTTGCAGCAAATATCAAAAGCATGACCTGATAAGAGAAATAGGTGACGAAGTAAGCCGGAAAATTGGCATAAGCTTTTATTATCAGGATTTTCGTGTCGGCTGGTCGGAAGGAGTTAAAATATCAAGGGAAATAGGTCTTTACAGGCAGGGATATTGCGGTTGTATTTATAGTGAAAAGGAAAGGTATTATAAACCACCTTTTTGATAGAGTACTGTGGTATATTGAACACAGTACTCTGATATTTTATAGCCATTCTTTTAAAATCATAGAATAAAATGAATAATTATAAATATTTACGTTATGAGTAAAAACAAAATAACTGGTACAGTATTTGCAGTATTTTAAATTTCAATTTGAGATATAGTTTGAGGCATAGATAGAAAGTGTATTTACAAAGAACTCTGAATAGTGAAATAAATTGCGCTAGTATCGGATTGCATACCGGACGTAAAATCAAAATGAAGATTAAACCGGCAAAGCCGGATGCAGGGATTGTATTCAAACGCAGGGATTTGCCTGACATGCCTCCCGTTAATGCAGATTATGATAACGTCCGCGATACAACCTTGGCAACATCGCTGGGGACAAACGGAACTTCTGTCGCTACAGTTGAGCATCTTCTGTCCGCTTTTTGCGGCATGGGCGTGGACAATGCGATTGTAGAAGTGGATTCTTTTGAGGTACCTATAATGGACGGGAGCGCCTTGCCTTTTGTAAAGCTGCTCAAAGAAGTAGGAACTCATACGCAAGACAAAGAAAAGAAACTATTGATAATCAAAAAGCCAGTGTCAGTAAAAGAAGGTGACGCAAGCGCTTCATTTTTGCCTTCTCAAGAATTCAAAATTACGTATGAAATCGACTTCCAGCATAAGGTCATAGGAAATCAAGTTTACAGCATGACTTTTTCAGATGAGCAATATGAAAAAGAGATATGCGCGGCACGCACCTTTGGCTTTCTCACCGAAGTTGAATACCTCCAGGCAAGAGGTTTGGGGTTGGGTGGCTCGCTGGAGAACGCCATTATTCTTGATGAAGAAAAAGTAGTAAACAAAGAAGGGCTTCGGTTTTGTGATGAATTTGTTAAGCATAAAATTCTCGATGCCATAGGGGATTTGTTTTTACTTGGTATGCCGATAATCGGGCATTTTGTTGCATATAAATCAGGTCATCGATTGAACAACTTACTTCTCAGGGAACTTATGAGGAAACCAGATTCTTGGGAAGTTATCAATGGCGATTACGATAAAGAAAGATATGCTCATAAGTTGAATTCGTTGAAAATACCATCCTTTAGCATTCTCGACGCTGTCCGTGTATAAAGTAAATTACTCTTGATTTTTACGGTTTTGTTACCTAATATAAAGGTTCGATTTTTCTCGAACGAATGGATTATTTTGCGTAATTTAGCATTTTTCGTAATCGTGGATATTGCTAAACAATTAAAATATTAATAAGCAGGTACGGTGATGAGTTTATGAAAGATATTGTAAAATTAATGTGTATACCGTTTTTTGTTTTGTTGTTTATGGTAATGTTCGACACCGATGCGCAGGCGAAAGAACCAGGGATGACCGATATTTTGGTCACCAATAATGAGGAGAGTGTTCTTTTTTACGCTCGTTTGGTTAACGGGTTTAAGGAAGAAATGGAAAAGGCTATACACGCGGGTGTGCCCGCGGAATTTATAATGAAGCTACATGTTTATGAACAAAGATCGTATATATGGGATAAAAAAATTAACAGTAAGGTAATTGTACGCACAATCAGCTACGATAATCTGAAAAAAACGTTCAGCATTTACTCAAATGACAAGAAAGAACCGGCGGTGTTTAATGAATTTCAAAGTGCGAAAAGTGCAATGGCAGATTTTAACGGAATAGTTGCAATGCCTATTGCTGCTTTGGAAAAAGGCAAGACATATTATCTCAAGGCAAAAGTTATAATGGATAAAGTACGCCTGCCTCTGGGTATGGAATCAATATCATTCTTCGTGTCCTTATGGGATTATGACACCAAGTGGCATACAAAGGAATTTATCTTAAAATAAGCATACCTTCCGGATATTGACATGGATTCAAGAAAGAAAAAAAGAAAAAAAAGTCATCTTGATGAGAAAGAAATAAGAAAGAGACGACGCGAACGCAACATTATTATTATCGTGGGTCTGCTTGCTATTGTATTCACTCTTGTTCTTAGTAATGTGTTCGGTGATAAAGGTTTACCCGCATTTACCAATATTTTTGTCTATGGCCTGTCCATAATCAATGTAATTCTGATTTTACTTTTGCTTTTCTTGATTGTCCGAAACGTAGTAAAGTTGTTCTACGAGCATCGCCGCGGCATCATCGGTTCAAGATTAAGGACAAAACTTGTCGCAGCGTTTGTTGGTCTTTCTCTTGTGCCGACCATACTGCTATTTTTATTTGCCATAAATTTTCTTTCCTACAGCCTCGAATCATGGTTTAACGTAAGAACTGGAGAGGCGCTTGACAAGTCTTTAGAGGTGGCGCAGGTTTATTATCAGAAAACCGCAGAGCAAGCAATATTCAACGCGCGCCAAATCAGTGCTGACATTACAAGAAATCGTCTTTATGAACGAGACCGCCTGGAATATCTGAAAAGTTTTATCAATCAGAGACAAAAAAAATATAACTTGGGTATGATAGAGGCGTATTTTGATTATAATCCACAGAGCATTGTTTTTCCTGACATTGAGCATCCGCAACTTAATCCTCCCTTGCTGTCGCCCAAGATGCTGGAAGATATATACTACGGCAAGGAGGTATCCAAAGTAGAAACTACGAACATGGGTGAAACCGTAGTTGGCGTTGCTCCTGTATTTTCATATGTTGTGCCCTCGGAAGTAATCGGGCGCGTATCGGTAAGCTATAACATACCAAAAGGATTAGTGGATAATCTTCGAAGTATCGCGGATGCGTCACAGTCATATGGAGAAATAAACATACTGAAGAACCCTATTAAATTTACTTATATAATTACGATGTCCATTGTTACGCTGGTAATCATTTTTCTTGCTACATGGTTTGGCCTTACTCTTGCCAGCGGCATAACAGGTCCTATTAAAAATTTGGCCGAGGCCACGGATAAAATTACCAAAGGCGATTTAGATATCCAAATTGATATTGAAGCGGATGACGAAATAGGACTTCTGGTAAAGTCATTTAATACAATGACAAAAGACTTGAAGAAAAGCCAGGAAGGATTGATGCGGGCAAATATCAATCTAGAAGAAAGAAGCAAGTATATAGAAACAGTCCTGAGAAATGTATCCGCGGGTATCATTTCTGTTGATAAAAATGGCGTTATCACAACATTGAATAAAGCAGCCGAACACATGTTCGATATTAAGCCAGAAGATGTAGTGTTTAAGCAGTACCGCGATTTATTGATACCCGAACATCTTGAGCTTATTGATGAATTATTAAAAGAATTAAAAGCAAACAGCGAAGGGATACTGCAAAAACAACTGGAACTTAAGATGAAGGAAAGAGTCCTTACGGTGCTTTTAACCGTTACGGTTATTAGGGATGAAGACGGTAAAGAATCGGGACTTGTCGCGATGTTTGAAGACTTGACACAGTTACAAAGAGCGGAGCGGGCGGCGGCATGGCGCGAAGTAGCCAGGCGAATGGCGCATGAAATAAAAAATCCTCTCACCCCTGTGCAATTATCAGCGCAGAGATTACAAAGAAAATACGGTAATAAATTAAACGAAGAGGGGTCCGTCTTTACAGAATGTACCCAAACAATCATTAACCAGGTTGAAGTCTTGAAAAATTTGGTAAATGAATTTTCAAGTTACGCGCGTATGCCGGTAACGACTCCTGTCCTCAATGATCTGAATAAGGTTGTCGTTGATTCTGTTGCATTATTTCAGGACGCGCACAAGGAAATCATTTTTGAATTATTTCAGGATATTAATTTACCTAAATTTGAGTTTGACGCGGAACAAATGAACAGAGTATTGATAAATTTATTGGATAATGCGGTTGCGGCAATCGACGGCTCGGGTGGCAAAATTATAGTTACGGTTGATTATAATGAACAAGAACACAAGGCGACGGTGGCTGTTGCTGATGATGGCAAGGGAGTGCCAGCAAATTACAAAGGAAAAGTATTTGAACCATACTTTTCCACAAAAAAGACCGGAACCGGCTTGGGATTGGCGATTGTCAATTCGATAATATCTGACCATAATGGCCAGGTTGACGTTTCTGACAATGATCCCACGGGGACAGTAGTATCTTTTCAACTACCCGTGTCCTTAGCTTAAAAGCTAAACAAAGATAGAAGAGAAAAATAGTAATTATGAATGAAACAATTCTCGTGGTTGATGATGAAGAAAGCATTTGTAGCTCACTTAAGGCAATTATAAGTGACGAAGGTCATCAGGTTATAGTGGCGCAAAGTGGCGAAGAAGCAATCAAGGTTGTGGAAGAAGAGGTTCCACAACTGATCCTGCTTGATATCTGGTTGCCCGGAATGGATGGCCTGGAGACACTTAGAATTATTAAATCGAAGTATCCGGGAATGATGGTAATTATGATGTCGGGGCATGGAACAATTGAAACAGCGGTAAAAGCCACGAAACTTGGCGCTTTCGATTTTATTGAAAAACCTCTTTCACTGGATAAGGTTATAATAATGATAAATAACGCGCTAAATATTCTCCGTTTGGAAGAGGAAAATATATTTCTGAAAGAAAAAGTATCTCATCAATACGAGTTAACCGGTACAAGCCCCCAGATTACCGAATTAAGAGAAATGATAGAAATTGTTGCGCCAACCAACGCCTGGATACTGATTATGGGGGAAAGCGGAAGCGGTAAGGAGCTTGTGGCGCGATCCCTTCACCATTTAAGCCACCGAGCGCACAAGTCGATTGTGGAAGTCAATTGCGCGGCGATTCCGGAAGAACTTATCGAAAGTGAACTATTTGGGCACGAGAAGGGTGCGTTTACCGGTGCAACGGAAAAAAAACGGGGTAAATTCGACCTTGCTCATGAGGGAACTATATTCTTGGATGAAGTAGCTGACATGAGCCTTAAGGCCCAGGCAAAAATTCTGCGCATTTTGCAGGAAAAGAAATTCGAAAGGGTCGGCGGAAATAAATTAATCGACATGGATGTGCGGGTGTTGGCTGCGACTAATAAAGATTTAGAAAAAGAAATGGAAGCGGGGCGTTTTCGTCAGGATCTGTACTATCGTTTGCATGTCATCCCTCTTTATGTGCCTCCGCTGCGAGAAAGAAAAGAGGATATCAGGCCGCTGGCGGAAAAATTTCTGTCAGACGCCGCCAGAGAAGAAGGTGAAGAGCCGAAAATATTGACAGATGATGCGTTATCCGTGCTTATGGAACATGACTGGCCGGGAAATGTCAGAGAATTGAAAAACATTATGGAGCGGCTGGTGATCTTAACACCTTCCAGGGAAATAACCGCTCCGGATATACCTCCCTTACATATAGGACAGGAAACGGGAAAATTGAAAAACGGGAACGTAGCAAAGGGGATGATAACGGATTCTTTGAAAAACGCAAAAATGGATTTTGAAAAACAATTCATTCTGAAAAAACTTGAAGAAAATCAAGGCAATATATCCAAGACAGCGGAAGCTATTGGCTTGGAACGGAGCAATTTGCACAAAAAACTAAGAAACATGAAAATGGACATGGACATAAAGGATTAGATTAAGGTGAGCCATGTATAAGGTTTAAGCTTTTTTTATCTCTTCATCTCGCTCGACTTTATTAAGACGCTTTATCATATCCGCAAAGGATATTTTGTTAAAAGGCAGAAAAGTCAATCCAAGAAAAACAACAATCGCAATTGACAGGAAATGATACACCAGAGCGAAAGAAAATGCGTCTGGTCTCGACATACTGAAAATACTCAAACCCAGAATACAGGCAAAGTGCCAGTTGCCGATATAACCCGGCGCAGTGGGAATGGCAATGCCCACAAGAAGAACAACCATCACAACTATAGCTGCAATTAGCGGCAAGGAAAAAGAAAAAGCCATAAAAAGAGTATATATCGCTAAACTATTTATCAGCCAGATAAAGAAAGAAAGAAATAATATGTAGAAAAGTATTTTTACATTGGTGATGATGCTGAAACCATCGATGAGATGGTGAATCAATCCATCAAGCTTGTGGGCGAGTTTCCCGGGTAATTTGCTCAAAATCAGGTTGATGAACTTTAAAGCGGCTTCTCTTCTTAGAATCAAAAAGATGATGCATAATAAAATTGCCAGAGTAAATATTGCAAATATTATGCTAGATTTAATCATCCAGGAAGGTAAGTCGGTCAGCAGGAGCATGATCATGGCGATTGCCAGAATAGAAAGTCCGTCAAGTACTCGTTCAACAATGATCGTGCCCAGCGCGGAAGAAAATTTTATTCCGGACTTTTGAGCAATCAAATAGGGGCGCGCCAGCTCACCCATACGTGCCGGAAAAGCGGCAATCGCCAGAAATCCCACGGATGTGACTGAAAAAAGTGATATTTGTTTGATTTTTTGAAAAGGGCTCAAAATCAGTCCCCAGCGGTAGGAACGCAGAAACTGAACAAAGACGACGATGATAATAAAAACGGCAACGTAAAAAAGGTTGATATTTTTCAGATTATGGAGAGAATTGCGGACATCCACTCCTTTAATAGATAAATAAACAAGAATGATGCTGAGTATAATACCGGCAATAACTTTTTTATTCATTTTTATTAGATATTCCTGAAGGAAATAGAGCGGCTGGTTAATTATCAGAAAGGTGTGAGGCAATTTTGTCGTGGAGAAGCTGTGCGGAGAGCCTGTTTCCCATTATGCCTACGCGAATGGCGACTGTGGTTAAATCTTTTGACTTATATGTGATATTTATTTTAACTTTTTCGTTATTGATAACCGCGGTAATTTTTCCACGGGCGATTTCTTTAGACGGGCTGACATCAATGCCGCGCATATCGGCGATTGTTTTTTCGCATGCATTCCAGACTTTTTCGAATGAAGCGAAATAATCAGTTTTCAATTCTCCGGAAATATAATAATAGGTTCCCACGCTGGCGCCGGCTGCTGCAGCGCCGGCCACCAGTGCTGCACAACCAGAAAAGAGAAAAACTGTTGAAAATAATAGCGCAAAAAAAAGGTTGTTCTTTTTCATAATAAGGCCTCCAAATTACGTGATATTTTATAACCATAGCTTGATTTGAATTGCAATAAAATTATCGAATTATTTATAAAAATTACCAGTATTCTTTTACGGGATAGTTCAGGCAGGTTTGACTTAATTAATCTACCGGCTGATTTTTTCGAATTCCTTTAATATTTCTTCCTGTTTTTTAGTAAGGTTTGTCGGTGTCTGAACAAATATTTCTATGAGCTGATCTCCTCGCCCATAACCTCTCAGGTGGGGGAATCCCTTTCCTTTGAGGCGAAAGATTCTACCGGTTTGCGTTCCTTTCGGTATCTTTATTTTATCTTTGTCCTGCAATGTCGGCACTTCGATTGTTCCGCCCAGAGCGGCCTGGACAAAAGAGATGGGGATGCGACAGTATACATCATTGCCGGACCGCGAAAAAAATTCATGGTCTTCCACATGCAGAAAAACATAAAGGTCACCGTTCGGCCCGCCGTGATCTCCTGGTTCCCCTTCACCGCGCAAACGAAGACGGGAGCCTGTTTCCACGCCCGCAGGAATTTTCAGCTGGACGCTTTTTGTAACAGTTTCTTTCCCCGTACCGTGGCACGTCTCGCATGGCCAAGTTATGATCTTACCGTATCCGCCGCATTGCTGGCAAGTAGTGCTTATGGTAAAAAACCCGGTTGACTGTACAGCCTGGCCACGTCCATTACATGCGCGGCATACTTCAGGCGTGTGTCCGGGAGCGCATCCTGTTCCCTCGCATTTACTGCAGGTCGCCTGCTTTGAGATTTCAATTTTTTTTGATAACCCGAAAGCGGCATCGATAAATGAAATCTTCAAATCATAGCGCAGATCTGCTCCCGCGCGGGTATAGTATCGGGACCTGCTTTTGGTGTTGCCGAAGCTGAAGAAATCTTCGAAAATATCGCCAAAATGAGAGAAAATATCTTCGAACCCGCTGAATCCACTGAAACCGGTGCTGTTTAGGCCTTCATGACCGTATTGGTCGTATATTTCTCTTTTTTGCCTGTCGCTCAGTACTTCATAGGCTTCAGCGGCTTCTTTGAATTTATCCTCTGCTTGTTTATCTCCGGGATTTTTATCCGGATGGCATTGCATAGCGATTTTGCGGTAATTTCTTTTTATTTCTTCGTCAGAGGATGATTGGCTCACGCCCAGTATTTCATAATAATCCTTTTTTATCATACTTCTTTTCCGCTATTTTCCGTTTCCATTATTTTCTTTATTGAATTCAGTCCTTCCTGGTCATCGGCCTTTTCCAGGGCATGCTTGGCAAAAGTGTATTTCTTTAGACCGGCAGCTTTTTGTCCGATACTTTTCCAGTCAGAAGGAGATAGTTCTATATCCAATGCTTTTGCGGCAAATTCAAAAAGCATTACATCACCAGATTCGAAAGCCACTGACTTTATTTTTTCAAGACCTTCCATATCTCCCGCTTTTTTGTAGAAATCAAGCGCGTCGGAAATATAGCCTTTATCATAAAATAAATCACCGTAACTCTTCAACACATCAGCCTTGGTATTGTCGACGTATAGAAGTTTTTGTTTAAGTTTGTAATCCGGGAGCTTATTCTTGCCCAATGACAACCTCTCAGAAATAATGCACATTGACGGGCTCTAATATAATAGTTAATAGGTGATAGTCAATAGCCAATAGAAAAAATCATTTTACCACGAATTGCCTCAAATAAAATGTTACCGAAGGGGTTGATAAAAGAGGTTCGTTGCCTCAAAAACCGATGTTACCGAGAAGAGAATCGGAAACGGAGGTTTTTATATGAGTCCCCAGGCTA
>DSAV01000024.1 GCA_011046295.1 Deltaproteobacteria bacterium
AATGTTTTTTAATGATTCATTATGCACCTTGCTTTTTACGCCCATAGAGTTTATTCAAAGAAGAAAAGCCAACCGTCAGGATTCTTAAATTGAAAATAAGTAAAAAGAAAATTGATGAAATAAAAGGGTTTCTGGATGAACGAGAGTCAGAATGTCTTTATCAGCTCGCGCGGGAAGCAAGCAAAACAGGCCCCTGCCTGGAAATCGGCAGCTACTGCGGCAAATCCGCCGTATATATAGGAAGCGCCTGTAAGAAAAATAATGCGGTTTTGTTCTCTCTCGACCATCATCGCGGTTCGGAAGAACAGCAGCCGGAACAAGATTATTTTGACCCCGCTTTGCTCGATGAAAAAACCGGGCAAATAGACACTTTGCCCTTTTTCCGGCGCACGCTTTTCTCTTTCGGTCTGGAAGACACGGTTATTCCTGTCGTGGGGCGCTCAGAAATAATCGGGCAAAACTGGCAGACTCCGCTTAGCCTGATTTTTATTGACGGCAGCCACGCCTATGAATCCGTGCTCAAAGATTACCAGGTGTGGGCAAGGCATTTAATCAGCGGCGGCTATCTGGTTTTTCACGATGTTTTTCCCGATCCGTCCCAAGGAGGGCAGGCGCCTTTTAGGGTTTATCAATTGGCTTGCGCATCCGATGAATTTGAAGAATTGCCGATGTGCGTGTCCCTCGGAATATTAAAGCGCAGAAAATAAAAATATCGCTGTGCTATTGAATATCGTCAGACCACGCCCAGCGGCAGCCCTTATCTGAAATCAGCGCCGTCAAATAACCGCGTCGGACAAAATCACTTATCGTATGCTCTACGACACGGCTCTCGGCGCAAGTATTAGAAGTTATCCGCCGGCAGAGCTCCCGCAGCGCTCTTTCTTTGGAATCTTTGAACAATGGTGGCTCGATTAAACCGATTTTTTCAATTAAATCATTTTTTAATATTTGATAAGTAAGGTGCATCCGCCAGTGTCCCTCCACGCGTAAATTTTGCAGCGGAGTGTTGGTCTTATTGGCGTAGCCTTCCAGAATCTTTTCCCAGTCCGAGCTTATCTCTTCGTTATACACGGCAACAAAAGCTCGCATATCTTCCGGGGACAAAGCAGAAGTGCTGACGATGGCGTCGTTGGCATCATACTTCGCCCAATCATCGGTAAGTATTTCCAAGTCGTATTTCTCAACCTGCTCCCTCACGGTAGAGCCGGGAAACGGCGCCAGGTAATGATAACCGTAATTCACATCTAATTTCCGCGCCAGCCGGTCTGATTCCAGCATTGTCTCCTTTGTCTCGCCCGGCAGCCCTACCATAAAAGAGACATGAGGTGTTATTCCGGCCTGCCTGCACATTTGCACGGCGGGAGCGGCATCTTCAAGTTTAATTCCTTTTCTGATGCGTTTGAGCATCCCGGAATTTCCCGTTTCCACTCCGAAGCTGACCGAGTCGCATCCCACAGAGGCCATCGCCTCAAGTATTTCCTGATTTACGGTATCCACACGGGCAAAAGCGCTCCAGCCGAATTTAAGCCCGCGGTGTTTTATCCCCCGGCATATTTCCAGAACCATTTTTTCGTCCGAGGTAAACAAATCATCGGCAATGTTGATACGCTCAAAGCCCAAATTCAGTATCTGCTCAATTTCTTCCAGAACACAATCTGCCGCGCGGCGGCGTATTTTCGCGCCGACCATTTTACGCCCCACACAAAAAATACAGGCGTTGGGACATCCCCTGCTGGTAATCATGCTCGCCGGAAATCCCAGCGCGCGGTAGCGGGACACAGGAAGTAAAGATCGCGCCGGCAGATTGATACTGTCCACATCAGCAATAAAAGGCCTCTTGTCCGTAATGACAACATCGCCTTTTTCTCTGTAGGCAAGGCCGCGGATATCACGCCATTTATTTTTTTGTTTTAATAAAGGCGTAAGCTCGGCAATAGTGTCTTCCGCCTCGCCAATTACAAGCAAATCGATTTCCGGGTACTGACGCAGGGTCTGTGTCGCCGTGAAGGAAACATGCGGTCCGCCCATCATCGTGATTATTTCGGGATTGTAGGTTTTTACATCGCGCAGAATTTCCCGCGCGTCATAAAAATTCATCGTCACGGAAGTTGCCCCAACAGCATCGGGCTGAAACTCTTCGAGCTGTTTTCTGATTTTTTCCCGGGAATAACCGCCGACGATATAATCAAAAATGCGCACTTCGGCGCCAGCCGCAACAAACGCCGCGGCGACATAAGTTAAGCCCAAAGGCGGAGAAGGGTTTTCTTCCAGAGGATAGGGAGTGGCTACCAGGGCGACGCGCAAGGAACTAATCTCCTTTACGAGGGAAAAATAGAGTTCTGAGCCAACCGAACAAAGTGTTGCCTTCCCGCATTGATCTTTCCACCGCATCATAAAACTGATTTAATTTGTCCGGTTCGGCCATCCATTGCGACCTTGATTTTAAGGGCTTATCCGTGTCCAGGTATCTTATCACCGCTGCGGGATTTCCGGCGGCAATGGCGTTGGCAGGAATGTCTTTCACCACGACTGCTCCCGCTCCGATGATTGCGTTATCACCGATGCTCACTCCCTTGCAAACTATGGCGCTGTCTCCGATCCAGACATTATTACCGATTTTAACCTCGTGGGTATTGCCCACGGGTAAAGTACGGTCGTACAAATCATGCCAGTCGGAATCCGTGATATAGACATCCTGCGCGAGCATGCAGTCATCGCCCAGAGTAATGGAAGTTGCTGATGTAATTCTGACGCCGGGACAAATGAGACAATATTTTCCGAGTGCTATTTCTCCCCTGCGCCTGTCCTTTGACCAGACGCTCATCCTGATTTTTTTGTCGGACGTAGCAACTAAGGTGGTAAAATCACCGATAGAAACAGGCCTGCCATAAATCTTCACATTCCATGGCTTCATAAAAGCCATGCCGTTGCCAAAATATTCACATTGCGGCGCCAGAAAATGATATGCGTACCATTGTTCAAATCGATGGTTTAATCTTTTAAGGTAATAAGGCCGGTGGTCTTTTTTCACATGTTTCCTTTTCATTTGGAGAAGCCGTTTTTGAAAAAAGCGGAGGGGCTATTCTCAATTAATAAAATAATGTTCTGAATTTCTCCGAGTTAGGAGGTTTATTTACACTCAGCGCTTCCATGAAGCCCAGAATTTATGATTAAAAAGCTCTCCCGCCGGGGTTATCTTGTTTAATGCATCCCAGGCCATCACAACCGCCGCGGCTGTCCAGCCCGTTTTATCTTCCGGCCAGATAACGGCATCAGGATAGGTCACTCCCATCCAGTATGTATCGTCGGGAAATCTTTTGTCCGAAAGCCAGCTGAATACCGCCCGCGCACGGTTATAATCTTCAATTGCCGCCAGGGTCAGAACAAGTTCCGCCGTTTCCGCCATGGTAACCCACGGGCGGTCGCTCACACAGCGCACGCCCCAGTCGGGAACAATGAACTTTTCCCACGATTTATCTATTCTTTTTTTCGCTTCTTCCCCGCTGACCGCGCCGCATAAAACCGGATAATACCAGTCCATGGAATAGCGCGACTTAATCATATTGAAAAGGTCCGGTTTATATCTGATGGAATCGCCCAGAGATTCTTTCGCCTTTTGCCAGCGTGGACGTTTTTTGCCCAAAAGCCCGGCAATAGCCAGGGCGCATTTCAGACTCATGTAAACAGAACTGGAACCGGTCAGCAAAGACATTTTATCGATCTTACCTTCTTTGTTTTTCGCCCAATATATTTCACCCTCCGGCGCCTGTAATTTGAGCGCGTAATTAATCCCACGTTCCATTACCGGCCAGATCTCGATTAAAAAATCCAAGTCTCCGGTAATGAGATAATAATGGAATAAACCAACCGCCGCATAAGAAGAAAAATTAGCTTCCCTGGCAGTATTGATGACTTTCCCGTCAAGCGTCTCCGACCACCAACTGCCGTCGGCAAGCTGCGTGGCGGCGAGCCAGCGGTAAGCCCGCCGGGTTTCCTCATAAAATCCGCCAACGCATAAACCCATGGCACTTTCCACATGATCCCATGGATCTGTTTTCCCGCCCTGCGACCAGGGAATTTCTCCGTTTTCCTTCTGGAGAGACGCGATGAACGCGCCCATATTTTCCACGGAGATAAAACTTTTTTCTTCAGACAATTGGGGAAGATTTATTTCCATCAACATCAACCTTTCCTAAAATAAAAAACGATACTTTTCCCCATCACAGGGTTAAATAATTCCTCCACAGAACGCACCCAAAAAGGCTTGGACATAATATCCCATTCCAGGAATTTTTTGTAATATTTTACCAGCAGGTTTTCCTCATTCTTGTGACCAACCAGGCATTTAAGCCACCAGTAAGGCGAATGCAAAGCGTGTTTGTAATTTATCTTCCAACATTTAAATCCGTGACCTTTCAACATGTTCGGAATTTCATCTTTTTTGTAAATTCGCACATGCCCGCCTTCTTCATTACGGTATGCTCGGGAAAGAAACCAGCAGATTCTTTCCGGAAAATAGCGCGGGACACTGATGACAAGAGCACCTTCCGGTTTTAAAACGCGCACCAATTCACTGAGCGCCTGGCCATGCTCCGGAATGTGCTCCAGAACCTCCGAGCAGATTACACAGTCGAAAAAAGCGTCGGCAAAAGGCAGTTGACGTATATCTGCTTTTTGAATCTGACAATTATCTGCTTCAACTCCTGGAATTTCATTGAGCGACGAGGCGGCTTTATCCAAATCTTCCTGCTTTGTATCAATGCCAAAATATTTCACGCCTGGAATCCCCGCGAGTCCCCGCAAATGCCTGCCACTGCCGCAGCCGGCGTCGAGCACCGTAGTGCCAGGTCGCAAATTCAGTTTATTAAAGTCGACGGTAAGCATCAATCGCCTCCCGATATACTGAAGTAACTTCGCGCGCGGCCTTAGACCAGCTAAACAAGGATGCGACGCGGTCCAGCCCGGCTTTTGCGTATCTTTTCCTTTCTTCCGGATTATTTAGTAAATAAGTTATCGCTCCCGCCAGCGCTGATGCGTCGGCCGGTGGAACAATCATGCCTGCCTCTCCCACCACTTCCGGCAGGGCACCGCCTGAAGATGTAATCAGTGGCACACCGCTGGCCATCGCCTCCAGGGCAGGTATCCCGAATCCTTCGTATAAAGAAGGAACAACGGCAATTGCCGATTTAGCATAATAATCCGCAAAATCTTCATTAGCGATACGGCCGGTAAAATGGACGATGTCGCCAATACCCAATTTTTCCACCTGTTTTTGAATAACTCCGTCCTTTTTCGGCTCACCGATTACCGTCAGCTTGACGGGACGATTTTTTCTTATTCGCGCCACGGCTTCAAGCAGATATTTTAAGCCTTTAAGCGGCACGTCCGCGCTGTTGGTGACAATAATTGTGTTCTCCGGGCGTGCACCGTTTTCCACCGGGTAGAAATATTCATTGTTAATTCCGTTGTGAACAACCCGGATTTTATCCTCGGTGATGGAAAATTCCGCGGCGATGTCTTTTCGGGTGAAATCCGATACGGTAATGATATGAGATAAACGTCTGGCCACCTTCAGTTGCATATCGATAAAAGTGTACCAACGATAAATTTTGAATTTTTGATAGATTGATTGCGCCGCCTTGTATTCTTCGCGGCGGTCAACAGTTATCGGGTGATGAATCGTAGCAATGGTGGGATAAAGTTCGCGGGCAATTTCCCCGATGCCGTAAGCAAGACACTGGTTGTCGTGGACGATGTCATAATTTATTTTCTTTTCTCGCAGATACTTATACGCTCGCTGGCTGAAAGTATAGGGTTCCGGAAAACTGCCCGCGCACATATTCAAAAATTCATACATGTTTAAGGGATTAAGAAGGTTGCTGAATTTTTCCGGGCGGAAAAAATGATCAGTATTGTAAAGATCAAGGCTGGGTAATTTGTGCAGGCGAACTTTTTCATCCAGATGCGGATAGGGCGGCCCGGAAATAACTTCGACTTCATGGCCGATATCCGCCAGCGCTTTGCTCAAATGCTTGATGTAGACCCCCTGTCCGCCGCAGGTCGGGTTTCCCCGATACGTAAGCAGACAAATCTTGAGCGGACGGGAATCATTTTTCTGGGTCACGCGCCTATCCTCTTTACTATCCGGCGTGAATTATCCAGCATGACGGATATTTCGGTATCAGTCAGTCCCGCGCCGTGCGCGATTTTCATCGCCATGGCCTCTCCGACAAAATCCGACACGGTGTGGGCGTCATTATTCAGGACAAGCTGCGCCTTGCACTTTTTGGCTAGACCCGCTACATGGCCGTTGGTGAGACTGTGACCGCGGCGGGTGGTGATCTCCAGATACACATTTTTTTCCGCGGCAAGCTTAGCTTCCTCTTCGGTAATCAATCCCGGGTGGGCGAGAATATCCACGCCAGCTTTTATCGCCGCAAGATTTGTTCCGGCAGGCACCGGCTCTATTATGGTCTCCCCATGCACAACAACAATTTTCGCTCCGAGTTTTCTGGCCTCTCCGGCAAGCGCGGCAATATCTTGAGGATGAACATGAGTAAGTTCGATTCCGGAAATAACTGATATATCTCCTTTTGCCGTTATCTGTGAACACACTTTGGCAATTCTTGGAATAATAAAATCAAGATTGGAGTAGTCGGCATGGTCGGTTATCGCGATGGTTTTATAGCCCGCCGCCCAAGCGCGCTGCGCCAGTTCCGCAGGAACCAACTCACCGTCGCTGAAGATCGAATGAGTATGAAGATCAATCACTTGGAATGTCCTTAGAAAAATTTACTAAAAAAACCAATTACATGACGGCTTAACTAACAAATTTACGACTGATAGTCAATAAAGATATAAACGCTTTGAAAATCACCCATCTACTTATTATCCGGCCATAATCAACAGGTGAACGCTTGGTAACAATTAGTAAAAGGAAATAAAAAGAGGATTACGGAACTTAATTAAAGAGTTCTTTCTGATTTATAATTCGACTTACCAATCAATCCAGAAACTCTACTTCCGCCGGAGACGCTTCCTGTCGAGCGCACCGTCAAGAATCACCCAATCCCTGGAGCTGCAGTTCGAGTTTAAGCGCAGCGCATGACTGGTTGATATCATGGATAAAGAGCGCCAGCGAAGCAATAAGTAACAGCATGCAAAGCGTAAATAAGCCTGCAGCAAACCAGCCCGCATTAATCCCCGTGAGCGCCGATATAAAGATAAGAATTACCAGTAGTGCCGCACTCAGAGCGCTGCCCGCCGATAAAATTATACAGGCGCGAATAACCCGCGCTCTTTTCCATAGGATACTAAGCTGCGCCTCCATAGAGGGGCGTTGCGAATCGCCAACACCGGCGAGCTGCGAATCAATAATGCGCGCACGGTCAATTGCCCGGTCAAGACGGTTGGTCATCGAAAGAAGAAACAGCCCGATTCCAGAAACAAGGATTACGGGGCTAATAGCGGTTTGCAGCACTGGCATTAACTCGGTCACTTAACCCGTCTTCATCCCAAATATTTGATCCTTGTCTGAAAATTTTTACACATTTACAGGCCGGCAACAATCATAAATTGTATAAACACCCGGACACAGAAAAATTACTTCTCGCTGATTGTTTCTGAAATCTTGAAGCCGAAATGCCTGCCGCCCTCTTCGGTATAACCTAAAACCTTATCCCCTTTGGCCAGCTTGACAACCGATATCGGCTCTCCGGAAGGTTTGGTGAGCCTGATAGTTTCCGCGTTTTGAAGAATAAGAGATACTTCTTTGTTCCCGGCATCGGCAATAATATTGAGCATGGGTCTTTTCTCAATTTTTAATCTACCGACAGTGGAAGCAAAAGTTTCACCTTTTTGGTTTGTGATGAGAACATCATCGCCTGTTTTGAGTTCATCCAGGTATTTTGTCTTGCCATTGGGCATTAAAATATATGCGTGAACAGCGCCGGCATTGACCCGGAATGGCCTTGGTTCAACATAAGGGTTTTCGACACTTTCCGAATGAACCAGAAAAAAAGCGTTACTGTAATTTCCAATCAGCATTCCCTCACCCAGTTTCATATCGGTGATGGTATCGATGCAGACGCGGTCTCCCATGGAAACCTTTTGTATATCCTTAATAATGAATTCCTGAAGCGCGAGTTGCGACCCGATTCCCTTGGCGTATCTCACAATCTCTTTAACAACAGCCGGCTGATCAGTGCGGATGAGAATTCCCCAGACTCCCTTTTCGAGAATCGTTAAGGCAACTTTCGCATCCTCCACGCATGAAACGGGGAAAACCACTTTCGCTCCCTGGGCAATAATGTTTTCCAGAGGAATAATCGTCCAATCCTGACTATCGACAATCGCCATTTCTTTGGACAAAGAAGCGACGCGTTCCTCATCATTTTTATTTTTGATGGTAATTTCCAGAACGTCTTTTTCTAATTTCAGGTCAGCTTCTTTTGAATCGGCAATAACAGATATGAGCCCCAGGGCTTTTACTTTCTCCACGTCGGAAGAATTAACCAAAACGGCGTCAACACCGCTTTCAATGGCGGTTGTTATAAGCTCTTTTTTCCAGTTACGGCAATCCAGCCAAACGGTTTTCATTATTTCCCCTTGCCTTCCAATATTGCCGCCGCGGCTGCAACGCTCGCGTCTTCGTGAATAATCGATTTGATGGCTTTAATCATCCGCGTGGGATCATCATGCTGAAAAACATTTCTGCCAATGGAAACACCGCCGCCGCCTGCCGCGATAGCATTTTTAATATTTTTCAGAACATCGATGTCGCTTTTCGCCTTTTCGCCGCCGGCGATCAAAACCGGCACGCCGCATCCTTCAACCACACTGCGGAAACTTTCCGCGTCACCCGTGTAATTCACTTTAACCATATCCGCGCCCAGTTCCGCCGCGACGCGCGCGGAATGCTTTACCACCGCCACGTCGCTTTCACTTTTGATATTTTTGCCGCGTGTGTACATCATGGCTAAAAGCGGCATTCCCCATGCCTGGCAATATTTTGATACCTCGCCGAAGTCTTTCAGCATGTCCTTTTCATCATCAGCGCCGATATTGACGTGAATGGATACTCCGTCGGCGCCCAGTTTGATGGCTTCTTCAACAGTGCAAACCAGCACCTTGGAATTCGGATCGGGGCTGAGCGACGTGCTGGCGGAAAGATGAACGATTAATCCAACATCCTTGCCCTGACCGCGATGGCCGAGGCGGACAATGCCTTTGTGTATTACAATAGCGTTAGCGCCTCCATCAACAACCTTGCCGATAGATGTTTTCATATCTTCCAGGCCGGGTATGGGGCCCGCCGAAACACCATGATCCATGGGAACAATCAACGTCCGGCTGTTTTCCCGGTTCATGATTCGTTCCATCCTAATCTGTTTGCCGATCATTTTCCGCCTCCTCAATAAGATTGCATTATAAAAACATTGAAACTTGTTTGCGTAATTTTGCAAAGACACGGGGCTATGTCAAGGTTATTTTTGCAAAAAATTGCCCCTTAATTGGTCAGTCACTTTATCTTATTTAAATACTCCTCTTTCGTATATCATGACTTTTTTGCCATTCTTTAAATGCGCCGTCACTGTTTTCGGTTCCGTGTTGACCAGATCCCAGTGCAGGGCCGAATCGTTGAACCCGAGCTTCTTCTTGAGCGCCGGAGTTAATTTTGCGATATCGCCGCTGTATGTATCGCTGTAAGATGAACCAAGCGCCACATGGCAGTTGCCATCTTTGCCGCCGAAGTTTTCATCGAAAAGAGTGTTCGCCATAAAACGATCGATCCGTGAAAACCGTTTGTCGGTAAGCGAAAATTCTCCCAGCCTTCGCGCGCCCGCGTCCATAGCCAATTGTTTTTTGACGAATTTTTCCCCCTTCCCGGCTTCAATCTTGACGGCCTGTCCTTTGGCGAAGGTAATGCGGACGTCTTTTATGTAATTGCCGCTGCGAAAAGATGGAAGGTTGGCAAAATAAACCCCTTCCGTCCCGCGCCAGTCGGGAGAAACAAAAATCTCAAAGCTGGGCACGTTGTGACCGGATACGCCCGCCCATTTACGTTTATCACCGGGGGTAATTTTTAAATCTACATTTGCCGATTCCACATGGAAGTGTTTGACCGGCAGCATGCTGAGCCTTTTTTTGATAGCTGTCATCTCTTTGAGAATTTTCTTCCATTCGGCAGCGGGATCGTCGCGGTCAAGGTAACACCCCTTGATAATCTGTTTCGTGTATTGCTTCAGCGACATTTTCGCCTGACGCGCCAGCTCTTCAGTCGGCAACATACACAGCGTCCAGCTGTACTTTCTTTGTTCTTCGCGCTTGTCCATAATATCTTTGATTGGTTTGCGGGCAACGACGGCCTTGCCGATTTTTGCGGGATCCACATCCTTTAAATGCGTAAGAGATTCGGGCGCGTGCAGAAATATCCGCCCACTGATACTCCTGTACAATTCCTTCTCCCCCGGCACGATAAAAGTCAGCTGCTTTTGATTGGTTTTCTGATAGAACATATATTCCATGCCCGGCGTCGCAACCATCCGCTGCACGGCATGTATCCCTCTGTCCAGCAAACGCCCGTAGAGAATTTCAGCCAGCCGCAGCGCCGGCAAATCATATTGAACGAGAACGACTTCATTCTTTTTCAGCGCACTTTTCTTCGCCGTTTGCAGCCCCCACAGAAGCACATCGGCATATTTTTCAAGATTCTTTTGTGTAAGCATATTGTTTTTCCCTTTCAGCACTTGATAATTCAAATCTTTTTTCAGCAATATAATTGTAGCCCGTATACGCGGTAACTGAGCACATAAAAACCTTCTTTACTGCTTTCAGTCAGCGCCTTGTACTATCAATGTTTTTTTAAATCTTCAAAAAATTAATTAGCAATCAACTGCAAGAGCCTTGTATTTCTTTCAAAAAATAAGCGTAAAAAGTATCCATCCTATCAAAATGAAAGGAAGATAACGTCCGATAAGGTAAATACGCCATTCCCACCACCGGCTTTTGACACCGAGAGCAGCCCGCACCCGAAACGGGGGAATAAACCAGCAGAAAAGCGCTGCGCCGAGGACACCGGAGACAATAATAACCTGGGTTCCGGCGATGCGGTCAATCACGTCAAGCACCGGTTCGCCTGAGATATTCAATTGCAGCGGCGTGAAACTCATCGCTGAAGCGGTACCCAGGATAAGCATCAGAAATATCACGCCGGCAACCGCCTTTTTATCCGAAATTTTGAACTCTTCAGCAACGGCGGCAATGATCACTTTGAGTCCCGCTATGCTTGAGCTGAATGCAGCAATAAAAAACAACACGAAAAACAGTATGGCCAGCCACGCGCCGCCGGGAAGGTTATCAAACACGGTAGGCAGAACCGAAAAAGCCAGCTGACTACCGGCATCCGGCTGCATGCCGAGACTGAATAAAAAGGGGAAAATCATCCAGCCGGCCAGAAGGGCGACCGACAGCTCCGTTCCGGCGACAATCAGACAGGCCCTGGGCACATGCGTTTTTTTGGGGATATAACTGCCGTAGGTAACGAGATAACCCTGCCCTATGGCCAAAGTATAGAAGGCCTGGCCGAAGGCAAAGGCCCAGAGTTTGGTTTCTTTCAGACGGCCGAGGTCAGCCTGGAAAAAGAACGCCTTGGTTTCATCCCATCCCTGTGTGGAACTGGCTACAACCACAAGAAAAATCATAATTCCAATCAGAAAAGGTATCAGGATTTTGGATAATTTCTCTATTGCCCCTACACCTTTGATTAAAACAGCACCGGCGGCGAGTGTCACGACAACAAAATACCAGAAAGAGTTGTATCCGCTGCTGAAAACCGAAAAAACGCGAAGGTCGCCGCGCACGGCATCCACCGCGTAACCTAGCGTCCAGCCGGTTATGACAAGATAGTAACTTGTAATCGCCGTTGTAATCAGGACAACAAACCAACCGTAAATCGTGCCGAAGCGGTTAACCTGCCGGTAGGTGTGAACCGCGCTCCCCTGCGCCAGACGGCCTGCGGCAACCTCAAGCATCATAATCGGGAAAACTATCACCGCAAGGGCAATCAGGTAGGCAATGATAAAAGCCCCTCCCCCGTTTTCCCCCAGAATATAAGGAAAGCGCCAGAGGTTTCCCAGTCCTACTGCCGCCGCGGTCATGGAAAAAACAAACGCGGGTTCAGAGCTCCACTGTTTTCGTGATTCCTGTATAAATGAAGTGTCCGGCATAAATCATTACCAATCGTTGAAACTGTTGAGTTAATGCGGCGTACTATGCGCAAGAATTTCCGCGAAATCAAGCGCAAATTTTTTCTTTGTGAAACTGTGGATGTAATTTTACGGCACGCTTATTTACAATATGAAGACTGCTTATTGGACGCCCCGAAGCATGGATAAGCGCCGTCATCTGCGCAACGAAATGGGTAAGATCAAATTTTTTACGTTTTTCCTCTCATCAAGCGTTTTTCTTTCTTTTGAACCTGCCTGTCCCGGGCAGTATGCCGAAGAAAGATAACAGCGCCGTAAATGCTGCATGAAAGGCAAAAACAATCCGTCCGTATTGCTGAAAAAAAGCGGTGCTTGCCGCGTAACCTGCGGAGTAGGCCATTTCATGATTTTGCGCTTCAACACCGGCAATCGCGCCAATAATGCTGCCGATAATCATATTCGTTACAAAATATACCGGAATCAGCCACAACAGGCCCATACAAATTCGGAAAAGCAGCAGCCGGAGCAACGATGGGCACTCTAACTATAACATGCGGATCAACATTTTCCGGTGATACCAAATCAATGCCGCCGTGAATCTCGTTATTCCCAGTCGTATCCCACGGCTGTAGACCGAAACAGTAGAACTTTTCCAAATCGGCAATATTCTGCACGGGAAAATCCAGTCCTTCCACAGCTTCACCAGACCCCGAAGAAGTGCATCCGGTAATAAATAGAAGCATTATGTAAATAATAATTACTGTTTGTTTTCTCAGATAATACCTCTCAAATTTAGCTTGAATACTGAGATAAGTATTTTTCGTTCATTATAATTTTCGCTTTGCTACTTTCACGTAATTGCCTTCATTGAAAAAAATACCGAATAACAAGCCCAGCGCTTACACAAAATATAACAATGAATGGAAAGGTGAAAAGCCAAAACCCATTCCACCAAGAAGTATATTTTTCTTCTTCAGCTTTAACATCAAAATTTCGGAATGAGCTAGAAAAGTAAGTTCTTGATTTTTTTAAGAAGCTTTCTATAGTCAGTAATTTTTGATTGAAATTTAAATTGATAA
>DSAV01000247.1 GCA_011046295.1 Deltaproteobacteria bacterium
ATTAAGCCCCAATCGCCGATAACTTACACCTTCCATCTCTAACGCCTCCCTTCAATATCCACCATAGGATACCAAAGTGTTGCGCTAGATTCTTGAGCCTAAGTAGTTATTTTTTTCATGAAGAGGTGCCTCCTTAATTTGAAATAATGGCGGAAGTGCATGGGAATCGAACCCACCCAAGACGGTTTTAGCGCCTTGCACTGGATTTGAAGTCCAGGAGGCCCACCAGAGACCTTGGCACTTCCTTGCCGGGAAACCGTAAGTTGTCGTTTAGCTTGAAAAAAGCTGTCTGTCAACAGGCAAAAATGTCTCTTAAGAAATAAAACGTCATCAAGAAGATGAGTAGGAATCTGTTTTGAACAATGAATCATCCAGCAACTGAACCGTTACCTTCTCGCCTTTTTTTATTTTTGTTTCTTTTGCATCCAGAACAATCAGCGCGTTGGCCACGACCATTGATTTCAGAATACCGGAACCCTGCGCTCCTGTCAGAGAGGCAACACAGCTGTTTTTTGTTTTTTTGACAAAAGCGCGCAGAAAATGCTTTACGCCGGCGCTTTTTTCGATTTGTTGTGCGCTGACGGCTTTTATAGTACGGCGAAAAATATTTTTATGTCCCTGTATTTTCAACAGATACGGGCGCACGAATTGTTCAAAGGAAACCATGCTGGATACCGGATTTCCCGGCAGGCCGAATAGAGGTACTCCTTTAATTGACCCGAAAGCTAGAGGCTTTCCCGGTCTCATGGCGACACGCCAGAAACGCATCGTATTTCCCATTTCCTTCATGACATCTTTCACCAGGTCATAATCACCAACGGAAACGCCGCCGGAGGAAATAATGACGTCATGGTGAAGGGCGGAGGTAAACTTTTTTTGTAGTGCCGACTTTCTGTCTTTCGTTATGCTCATGATTGTGGGAATTCCGCCGCAATCAAGAACCTGAGCGGCCAGGGAGTAACTGTTGCTGTTGACAATTTTACCGGGTGGCGGCTCCGTTTTTATGTCCACAAGTTCATTTCCCGTGGCCATGATGGCCACACGCGGCCTGCGATGGACGCGGACGTTTTTTTTGCCCAGGGAGGCAAGCATACCGATATGCGCCGCTGTGAGAGGCGTCCCTTTGGAAATGACAAGTTCGCCTTTGCGCACGTCTTCGCCGGCAAAGCGGATATCCGTGTTCTTTTTTACCGGCGCATGGACAGCAAGGGTTTTTCCCGTTGCGCGCGCGTCTTCCTGACGCACAATTGCATCTGCGCCGTCAGGGATTACCGCTCCGGTCATGATCCGTGAGGCTTCCCCTTTTTTTAGTTTTTTGCGCGGAATTTTACCCGCCGGTATCTCTTCGATAATTTTGAAAAAAAGAGGATTTTTCCCCGTTGCGCCTCTGGTGTCGGCGCAACGCAGCGCGTATCCGTCCATCGCGGAATTGTCGGCGGGGGGGATATTGCGGCCGGCAATTATATTTTCACCTATTACGCATCCTTTGGCATGAAGAATAACTGTTTTTTCCAATTCCAGCTGACGAGAATTCGCCAGAATAATATTCAGGGCTTTTTCCACAGTAATCATTTTATTTCTCCGTGCGAATATGCCCCGTAGCTTATCAAACGCACATCAGTTGTCAACTGATAAGAAATGATTAAATTGTGTTAAAGTCCTGGGAACTTGAACAAAATATACATTTGGGATAAACGTTGTTATTGTCCGCTGATATTTGTAAGCGGTGTGTTTTGGCTGGTATGAATGAGAAAAATTATCAAATATAAGAGTGTAGAAAATAATAAACCGCTTGGTTTTATCCTGAAACAGATTTGCCGGGATGAAGCGAAGACGGAAATTACCGGTATTGGCGGCGCGGCGCGTCCGTTTATTTTGTCGCTTCTTTTTCATCAACTGAGCAGATGCCTGCTCGTGGTATGTTCCGAAGAAAAAGAGGCGCTCTCATATGCCGGTGATCTGTCATTATTTTTGGGAGAAGATTCCGTTCTTTTTTATCCTCCGTATCATTATTTGACCGTTGATATGTTCGGCTTTCAAAGGGCAGAAGAATCAGCAAGGCTCTCCGTGTTGAGCTCGGCGCGCATGAATGAAAAAAAGGTTATTGTCACCTGCGCCACGGCTTTGCCGCAGAAGGTGATGCCCGTTTCAGAGTTTGGTCAATATCTCAGAAAAATCACGTCAGGAGAGATACTGGATACCGGCGCGTTCATCAGCACACTGGCAAACTGTGGTTATAAAAGGGTCAGCCTGGTCGAAGAAAAAGGCGAGTTCAGTATGCGCGGTAATATTATTGACGTGTTTTCCACGGCGGAAAAATTTCCTCTTCGCCTGGAATTGTACGGCGAGCAAATCGAAGCGATCCGGATTTTCGACAGCACTTCTCAGCGTTCCGCCGGTGAAAAAAACAGTATTTTTATTGCGCCGGCAAGCCAGATACTAACCAGCCCGCAAAACATAACACGGGCGACACGCAATATCCGGCGCCGCGCGGGAGAACTTTCATTGTCAAGAACAACGCGCAATCGCCTGGTAGAAATATTACAAAGCGGCATGGCCGGCGATATCAACCCTGTATATCTTTCTCTGTTTTACGAGGAGTTTGGCCAATATGATGGATTGTCGCGGGACAAATTGTCGACTTTTTTCGATTATCTGCCGTCAAACGCGATGTTAATAATCGATGATTTACTGGCCGCCGGCCAGGCGGCGCGAAAAGCGGAAAATTACATTGAACAATTATTGTTGAAGTCCGGCGCCGATGAAAGGTTTTATCCCGAAAAACAGGACTTTTATCCGGGCTGGGAAGACGTCATCAGCAAAATGGAGCCCTTCAACCAGATTTGGTTTGACGGAGTTGGTGGCCGGTTAAGCGGCGGGGGGACGGTAAAAAAGATTAGTTGGGAGGAATATGGAGAAATACCCAATCCGTATTCGCTTGCCTCTGAAATTAAAGATGATGAACGCATGCTGCGGGTGGCAAGCGATATCAAAAAATGGCTTGCCGAGGGCATGCAGGTTTTTTTTGTTTGTCCGACGCCGCATGACTTGTCGCGCATGAGTCACCTCCTTTCATCTTATGACCTGCCAGTGCGTACACTTCCGCGACGGGAATCTGTTATAGAAATTATCAGTCACCAAAATAGAAACGCGGAACTTATCCTGCTCGAGGGAAAGTTATCCGCGAGTTTTGTATTCCCTTTAACGAAGCTGGTTTTTATCAGCGAAGAGGAAATTTTTGTAAGAAAGGCGCCTCGCAGGCGTTCCCGTCCGGCACGGGAAACCTATTTTCTCAAATCGTTCGGTGATTTAAAAGAAGGCGATTATGTTGTGCATACTGATTTCGGCATTGGACTTTACCGCGGGCTAAAAAAAATTAATGTCGGCAAAATTGAAAATGATTTCCTGGTAATTGAATACCTGGACGCGGATAAACTTTATATACCGGTTAATTCGTTTCAGAAAATTCAAAAATATCTCGGTCCCGAAGGATACGCGCCCAAAATTGACAAGATGGGGGGAACTTCCTGGGAGTCTGTAAAAGAAAAAGTAAGAAAGTCGGTGAGGGAGGTTGCCGAAGAACTGGCTTCTATTTACGCTACCCGCGAAGTAATGGAAAGAAAAGCATTTTCACCGACGGATCAGATTTATGACGAATTATGTTCAGATTTTGAGTTTGAAGAAACACCGGATCAGACCAAGGCTATTGAAGATATTAATCAGGATATGGATAATGTAAAGCCGATGGATCGCCTGATTTGCGGCGACGCGGGGTTTGGTAAAACCGAGGTGGCCATACGGGCTTCTTTCCGCGCGGTTATGGACGGCAGGCAGGTGGCGCTTCTGGCGCCGACAACTATTTTGGCCGAGCAGCATTACCAGACTTTTTCTCAAAGATTGAAAAATTTTCCCATCCGCGTCGAAGTGCTCAACCGGTTTAAGACTGCAGCGCGACAAAAAGAAATATTGCGGGACTTAAAAAAACAAAAAGTAGATATTATCATCGGCACGCATCGCCTGCTGCAAAAGGACGTCGAATTCAATCAGCTGGGATTATTGATTATTGATGAGGAACAGCGCTTTGGCGTGGCGCACAAAGAAAGACTAAAGAAAGTCCGGACACTGGTCGATGTACTTGCTCTTTCCGCGACGCCGATTCCGCGCACACTGCATCTTTCTTTGGTGGGCATCCGGGATTTGTCCGTCATTAATACTCCGCCGGAAGAACGCTTGCCTATTAAAACACATGTTTTGGAATTTGATGAGAATGTAATCAAACTAGTCCTGGACAAAGAGTTGGCGAGAGACGGGCAGGTATTTTTTGTGCACGACCGGATAAACTCTATCGGCAAAATAGCCGGTTTACTGGAACGTCTTGTTCCCGGGGCGAAAATCGGCATCGTTCACGGGCAGATGAAAGCATCTGAAATTGAAAAAACAATGTCCGCTTTTGTGCGCCGGGAAATTGATATTTTGGTAAGCACGACCATCGTAAGCTCAGGTTTGGACATTCCCTCGGCCAATACAATAATAATAAACCGGGCCGACAAGCTGGGCCTGGCGCAGCTCTACCAGTTACGGGGGCGCGTCGGGCGTTGCGCCCGGGAGGCTTACGCGTATCTTTTATTGCCGCCGGGGGCGATGCTTTCTGCGGAAGCTCTGAAAAGGCTCAGGGTGGTAAAAGAGTTTTCCGAGCCTGGTTCGGGGTTCCGTATCGCTCGAAATGATTTGGAAATCCGAGGTGGTGGAAACCTGCTGGGTATTTCCCAGTCGGGGTATATCCGCGCGGTGGGATATGAGTTGTACACGGAGCTGATGGAAAAAACTATGCGTGAAATCAAAGGTGAGAAAGCTGTTGAAGAAGAATATATACCGGAAATTAATTTGGGAATATCTGCTTTAATTCCTGAAGCTTATGTTCAGGATGTTTACCAGCGCCTCATCCTTTACAAAAGGATATCCCTGGCGGCTAACGAAGAGGATATTTATCAGATAAGAAATGAGTTACTCGATTGCTATGGCGCCTTGCCCGAAGCCCTGGACAATTTGCTGCGGGTAATAAACATTAGAAATCGCCTGAAAATGCTGGGCGGCGAAAAAATGGGTTATGACGGCAGGCAATTATACATTTTCTTTCGGGCGGAGGCGATTGTGAACCCCCAGAAGATAATCTCGCTTTGTCACGATAAAATCAGCAAATTACGCTTTACGCCGGATTACAAGCTGTTTTTTCCCATTGAGGCCGCAGCCGCGCGGGACATATTGGCGCGGGCGGATTCCCTGTTAAAGATGCTTGCTCAATAACAATAAGCAATATATAGAGAAAATTTATGTTTGAGAAAAAAACAGCAACTATTAAATTCGCCGGGAAAAGGAGGGGAGTATTTTTTAAAAAGTATTTTCTTGTTTTAGCTCTTGCTTCTTTTATTGCCGTTTCCTGCGACAGCTTGGATATTTTTTCCCGGCCTTATGTGGCGACAGTCAACGGCGCGAAAATTTATCTTGATGAATATCAGCTCAGATTAAACCAGCAGGTAGCCATGATGCCCAAGGATCTTTTAAAAGAAGATCCGCGCTATCTGAGCCGTCTTGAAGAGGAAGTATTGGACGCGATGATAACGGAAAAAATAATTTCTCTGCGCGCCGAAGAGCTGAATATCTCCGTGGGAACAAGCGAACTGGATGAAAAAATTAACGAGATAAAAGAGGACTATGGAGAAGATTTTGTCAGCTTGCTGGCTCAGCAAAACATTCGATATGACCAGTGGAAAGAGCAGATAAGAAGAGATATGCTGATACATAAGCTCGTCGAAGCTGAAGTAAATGAAAAAATCAGAGTGTCCAACGATGAAGCTGAGGATTATTATAATGATAACCGGAATAATTACCGTGTGGATGCCCGTGTCAAAGTGGCACAGATAGTCGTCAGAGATTTGGACAGCGCCAAGGAAATATTAGAGCGTCTTCAGGCGGGAGAGGATTTTGCCGAACTGGCCGCCAGTGTTTCCATCGGACCCGAAGCCTCAAGGGGCGGCGATTTGGGTTACATAACCAGGCAGATAATGCCGGAACCGCTCGATGAGGTTATTTTTGCTTTGCCGGAAAATAAGATAAGCCGTGTAGTGCAAAGTCCCTACGGTTTTCATATTTTTAAAGTCCTGGATAAAGAACCTGTCAGGCTCAGAAGGTTTGAGGAAGTGAAGGACGAAATTATTGCCGAAATCCACGCGCGGAAGCAGGAAGTTGCTTTTATCAACTGGCTTAACTCATTGAAACTCAGCGCCGAAATAAAAAAGGAGAACACAGTGCTGAGGAAAAAAGTAAACAGACAACTATAATAAACAGGGGGTAGGTTGTGGAGCTTTGTAAAAAAATATTTTTGGTAGTGATGTGGGGGGCGCTTTTATCTGCCACATCCGGCGCAAATGTTGTGGACAGAATTGTTGCCGTGGTGAACGATGATATCGTGACGCTTGTCGAATTTAACGCTGCTTTCGCGCCTCATCTCCAGAATATCATGAAAGAGTACGAAGGAGAAGACAGGGAAAAAGTTATTGAACACACAAGGAAAGTGTTCATGCAGCGCTACATCGACGGCATATTAATTGAGCAGGAAGCAAAAAAGACAGTTCCACCCATTGTGGTTAAAGATGAAGAGGTTATAACGGTACTGAGAGAGATAGTGGAGAAAAGAAATCTCAGCATGGAAGAGTTTCTCAAAGAACTAGCCAAAGAGGGAAACACACTCGAGATGGCGAAAGAAGAAATCAGGGGCCAGATGCTGCGCATGCGCGTGCTGAACAGAGAAATTAAATCAAAGATACTGGTGACCGAGGAGGAAATTGGCGAGTATTACAATAAGCACCGTGACCAGTATGAAGGAAAAGAAGCGGTACACATCAAAGAAATCATGCTGACCGTTCCTGAACAGGCAGGCAAGGCGGCGCGCGCGAAAATTAAAGAAAACGCCCACAATCTTCTCCGGAGTATTAAAGCCGGGGAGTCCTTTGAGGAAGTGGCGGCAAAGTATTCCCAGGGAGGTGCCGCGAAAGACGGCGGAGATATCGGGTTTGTCGAAAGAGGGATAATTATTCCAGAGCTGGAAGCAGTTGCTTTTGGTCTTTCCGTGGGAGAAGTGAGTAACGTAATTGAATCAGAGAACGGTTTTTACATTATTAAGATTGTGGACAAACGAGGCGCCGGCATCAAATCTCTGGAAATGGTGCGGCAGGAAATCAAGGCAAAAATCGAGAATGAAAAAATGGAAAGAAAATATGAAGAGTGGATTTCTTCAGTCCGGAAAAAGTCGCATATCGACATCAGGCTGAAAGAATAAAACAAACCGAAGATGAACGCAATAAGAATTAAGCACGCGTCTCAGCACAATTTAAAAAAAATCAGCTTAGACATACCCCGCGATAAACTTGTGGTTATTACCGGTGTCAGCGGTTCAGGGAAGTCTTCCCTTGCCTTTGACACGATTTACGCGGAGGGGCAAAGGCGTTATGTGGAATCACTTTCCACCTACGCGCGCCAGTTTATCGGCCAGATGGACAAGCCGGAAGTGGAGTCGATTGAGGGTTTATCTCCGGCGATAGCCATCGAACAGCGCGCGTCAAGCCAGAATCCCCGTTCCACGGTAGGGACAGTCACGGAAATTTACGATTATTTCCGACTGCTGTATGCCGGTATCGGCGCGTGTCATTGTTATAACTGCGGCAGGGAAATTAAATCGCAGACAATTGACTCTATCTTGGAAAATGTTTTGTCCATGCCCGTGGGAACGCATTTCAGCGTCATGGCGCCGATTGCGCGGGGCAAAAAAGGCGAATTTCTAAAAGAGCTGAAAAAACTGCAGAAAGAAGGATTCGCGCGCGTCCGGATTGACCGGGAAATACATGACCTGTCCGAAGACATAGCGTTAAATAAGAAAAAGCGACACGATATAGACCTTATCGTTGACCGGCTGGTATTGAAGGAGAGCGTAAGGAAGAGGCTGCGCGATTCACTGGAAATTGCGATTTTGCGCGGCAATGGACTTGTGCGAGTAGTTACCGCCGCCGGAGAAGAAACGCTTTTTTCTGAAAAATACGCCTGCCCGGATTGTGGCATAAGTATTTCAGAGTTAACACCCAGGATGTTTTCATTTAACAGTCCTTACGGAGCCTGCCCGGATTGCAACGGTCTTGGCTCGCGCATGCGTTTTGCCACAGATTTGATTGTCCCTGACCCCGAGTTGTCTCTGCGCGAAGGAGCTATTGCTCCGTGGGCTTCGCGCAATTCTATTTACTATTACAACATGCTCGACGCGCTGTCACGGCATTTTAAATTTGATATAAACACTCCGTTCAATAAGTTAACAGAAAGAATCCAAAATGTGCTGCTTTACGGTTCGGGAGAAGAAAACATTAAATTTCATTATGACCGTTCCGACAAAAGATATTTTGCTTATCGTCCCTTTGAAGGGGCAATAAGGCAGCTAGAGCGCCGCTGGCGCGAAACTGCTTCGACAACCGTGCGCAACGATCTGGCGCGCTATATAGATTTGAGCGCCTGCGAAACTTGTTTGGGCGCCAGATTGAAAAAGGAAAGCCTTGCCGTTACCGTGGGGGGCAAAAACATCCACGAGCTTTCTCTGATGTCCATCAGGGAATGCTTTGATTTTTTTGACAAACTGAATTTGGGGCCGCAGGAGGAAATTATTGCGGAAAGAATTCTAAAGGAGATTAAAAGCCGCCTCCAGTTTCTGCTCAACGTGGGCATGGACTATTTAAATCTGGCCAGGTCTTCTTCTACTTTGTCCGGCGGCGAAGGTCAGCGTATCCGTCTGGCGACGCAGATCGGTTCCGGATTGATGGGAGTGTTGTATGTTCTGGACGAGCCTACGGTTGGCCTGCATCAACGGGATAATTTACGGCTGATCAAGACATTGAAAAATTTGCGGGATATGGGCAATACCGTACTGGTGGTGGAGCATGACGCGGAAATGATGATGGCTTGCGACCACATTGTGGATATGGGGCCGGGCGCCGGCCTGCAGGGAGGTGAAGTTGTCATTCAGGGTTCGCCGCAGGAAATATTGGCAAGCAGCGAATCCTTAACGGGCAAGTATTTATCTGGCAGGGAATCGATAGCGTTGCCTGCTAAAAGGCGCACACCGGGCAAAAGGTTTATTATTTTGGAAGGCGCCAGTGAAAATAACCTGAAAAATATTAACATAAAAATACCAACAGGTATATTTACCGCGGTAACGGGCGTATCTGGTTCCGGTAAAAGCACCATGATTGTGGAAACTCTTTACAAGGTAGTAGCCCGGCGCCTGAATCAGCATCGCGGGTCGATGGGAAAAATTAAAAAAGTAAGGGACTTGGGTGATATCGAACGGGTTATTCTCATTAATCAGCAGCCTATCGGGCGGACGCCGCGTTCCAATCCCGCGACATATACGGGGGTTTTTTCTTTTATCCGCGATTTATTTACATCTTTGCCTGAATCACGTATGCGTGGCTACAAACCCGGCCGTTTCAGCTTTAACGTGAAAGGCGGACGGTGTGAGTCTTGTGAGGGCAATGGGGTAATCAGAATCGAAATGCACTTTCTTCCCGATGTTTATGTAACGTGCGACGTGTGCAGCGGCAGGAGATTCAACACGGATACTCTGGATATTAAGTATAAAGACAAAAGCATCGCGGATGTTTTGGATATGACGGTAAGCCAGGCGCTGCAGTTTTTTTCCAATATTCCACCAATAAAGGCGCACCTGAAATTACTTTCGGATGTTGGTTTGGGCTATATCCGCCTGGGGCAGTCGGCAACAACCCTCTCCGGCGGCGAAGCGCAAAGAATCAAGCTGGCCAGGGAATTGGGCAAGAAAATGAACAGCAATACCCTTTATATTCTGGATGAGCCGACGATTGGACTGCATTTTGCGGATATTCAGAAATTACTGGATGTTCTTAAACGCCTGGTAGATATGGGTAACACCATGGTGGTAATTGAGCATAACCTGGATGTCATTAAATGCGCTGACTACATAATTGATCTTGGGCCGGAAGGAGGTCCGGGAGGCGGTTACATTGTTGCTGCCGGTACGCCCGAAGAGGTTGCCGGTCACGAAAACTCGGTGACAGGCAAATTCTTAGAAAAAATGTTGTGCATTCCGAAAATATGACCGGTAAGTACCGCGACGGGAACAGTTTAAAAAACAAATATAATCTGCGACTTACCTCCTTTGTTCTTCTAAAACTTGACAATATTGGCCCAAAAGTCCAAAATATTATGAAAAGAGGCTTGTTTGGTAAATTAAGCGGTTTGATTATAATTTACCGGAAAAGCAGGTGATAATATGGAAGCGGTGCAGACAGAGCCTTTGAAGAAAAGGCACTCAATATTGATTGTTGATGATGAAGAATCCATCCTTAACGCATTCAGGCGGATTTTAGCCGAAGAAGATTACGATGTGCATACGGCCAGCAACGGCATGGAGGCGTTGGATAAGTTGCGTAGTGCCGAAAAGCCATTTTCGCTTATTATTTCCGATCAGAGAATGCCGGTGATGAACGGTGTGCAGTTTTTTGCCGCCGCGAAAGAAATATCTCCCGATGCCGTCCGCATACTGCTTACCGGTTACGCGGACACGGACGCGATAATCGACGCCATCAACAAAGGCGGTATTCATCTTTATTTTAACAAACCGTGGCGCGAAGAGGAATTGCTCACACACATCAGGCAATCTCTATACAAATCCGAACTGCTGATGGAAAACAAGCGCCTCATCGAGATGATTAAAAGTCAGAACGAAGAGCTTTTGGATCTGAACAAGACGCTGGAAGAAAAAGTAAAACAGAAAACCAGCGACCTTCTTGCGAAGGCGGAGGAATTAAAGGCCAGTTACGAAAGAGCGCAGATTATCCTGGACGGCACGGTCAAGACAATGTCCAAAATAGTGGAAACGCGCGATCCCTATACTTCCGGTCACGAAGTTATGGTGGCGGTTATTGCCTGCAAGATAGCGCAGGAGATGGGATTGACTTCAGAGCAAATTGAAGCCATTCAAATTTCCGCCACATTGCATGACATCGGAAAAATATCAGTTCCTTCGGAGATTTTGACCAAACCGGGAAAGCTGACCGATCTGGAGATGGAAATAATCAGGACACATTGCCGCGTCGCCTATGACATTCTCAAAACAATCAATTTTCCTTATCCGGTGGCCGATATTGTTTTGCAGCATCACGAGAGAATGGACGGATCCGGTTATCCTCAGGGATTGAAAGGCGGCGCGATAATGCTGGAGGCTCGCATAATCGCCACCGCCGATGTCATTGAGGCTATGGCTTCTCACCGGCCTTACCGCCCGGCGCAGGGTGTGGACATCGCCCTGGAGGAAATTGTCAAATACAAGGGAAAGCTCTACGACAGCGATGTTGTTGATGCCTGCGTGAGGATATACGAGGCCGAGGGTGAAAACGCTTTTCTGCAGGAAGAAAATTCCATATCCGTGGACAGACATCCTTTCCCCGCCAACACGTAGAAAGACAATTGTAAAACAGCGATATTTTGTTTTGTAAATTATTTACGTTCGCCGAAAATCGCGCGTCCCACGCGTATAATTGTTGCCCCTTCTTCGATGGCCACCTCAAAATCATCCGTCATTCCCATGGAAAGCTCATCCATCCGGACACCCGGAATCTGCGCGTCAGAAATTTGACGGCTGAGCTTTTTCAATTCCCGGAAATGCGGCCGGGAATCTTCGGGGATTTCACAGTAGGGAGGCATGGTCATTAATCCGCGCACGGAGATGTTTTCCAGAGCGGCTGTTTTTTTTACAAGCTCTATCGCTTCCGGGGCGGGAACGCCGCTTTTTGTCTGTTCGCCGCTGACATTTACTTCGATGAGCGCATTTATTTTATATCCGGCCAGGCGCGCTCTTTTGTCCAGTTCCAGCGCCAGCTCGACGCGGTCCACCGACTGAACGCAGTCAAATAAATGAACGACATATTTCGCCTTGTTGGTCTGCAGATGTCCGATCATGTGCCACTGGATATTTTTCCCCAACAGCGCGATTTTTTCTTTTGCTTCCTGCACATAATTTTCCCCGAAAAGGGTAATGCCCGCGTCGACGGCTTCTTTTATGCGTTCGGGCGCGACGGTTTTGGTTGCCGCCATAAGCTTTACTGTGTGCGGGTCGCGTCCGCAGCGAGCCGCAGCCACACCTATGCGGTGTTTTATTTCATTGATGTTCGCGGTGATGCTCTTATTCATTTCGGGTTTACCTGAAACGTATCACGCCGAGTTTTTTAAGTTCTTCCAGAACTTCGCAAAGCGGCAGGCCGATAACGTTGGTGTACGAGCCGCGCAGCGCCTTGATGAAAGAAGCGCCTTTTTCCTGAGCGGCGTAGCCGCCTGCTTTATCGTAAGGTTCTTTGGTAGATATATACCATTTCATTTCATCTGGGGAAATATTTTTGAACCGTACCGTTGATTGGATTACGCGTGTTTTGCTGACCCGGGAGTTACGGCGCGCTATGACAAAACAAGTATAGACTTTATGCGTGCGGCCATTGAGTTTCTGCAGCATCTTTTTTGCCTGTGTTTTATTTTCCGGTTTTCCCAGAATTTGCCCGTCGACGACCACAATCGTATCCGCGCCCAGCACCCAGGCATCAGGATATTTTTCGGCGACAAGGCCGGCTTTGTTTCGGGCAAGCCTCACGACATGCTGGCGGAGAGTTTCGCCTTCAAGGTAATCCTCATCTATATGGGCGGGAACGGTTTTAAATTTTAAGCCGAGCGAGCGCAGCAATTCCCTGCGCCTTGGCGAGGAAGAGGCCAGAATAACAGTTTGTTTTAAGATGATATCCATTTAAAATCTTTCCGGTTATGTGTTTAAAAAGGTTTTTATCACAGATTACTTTTTTGCTGTCAATGACAAATTGTGTTTGCGCAAAGATAAATTTAACGTTATTATTTAACCGGGGTGTCCGATGAAAAAAACATTTACGGTTTTCCTGGTTATCGCTTTTGTGACGATTGCTTTCGGCGCGGCG
>DSAV01000285.1 GCA_011046295.1 Deltaproteobacteria bacterium
ATATTGCAGAATCAAAGCGAGATATTGTCGGCGACTGTTGTTTGGACGGCCGGTGTGCGGGGAGAACCACTGGCTCAATTATCAGATATAAAAACAGGCGAAAATGGGCGGGTTGCCGTCCGTACAACGCTGCAAACGGAAGAGTATCCCGATGTTTATGTAATCGGCGACTTAGCCGCCATCAGTGACGATAACCGCGCTTTGCCGATGGTCGCCCAGGTGGCCATGCAATCAGGCGTTGCTGCCGCGCAGAATATTTTAAGACAGATAGCCAGGCAGCCGCTAAAACCTTTCCGCTATCATGATCGCGGTTCAATGATTACCATCGGGCGCAAGGCGGCGGGCGTGTCAATTGGCAAGAGAACCTTTCAGGGATTCTTTGCCTGGGTTATCTGGCTGGTCATTCATCTTTTTAATCTCATCGGCTTTCGCAACCGTGTAATGGTGCTCATTAACTGGGCATGGGATTATCTGCTCTATGAAAGGGCCGTGCGTTTCATTTTCCCGTCATGCACGTCTTCTTTCTCCCCTTCGTCCTACTGTTCGCGCTCCAGTGACGCGGGGAAAAAAATTATTAAGTGACAGACAGTCCGAAATAAAAGAGGAGCAGTCTTTTTACTGCTCCTCTTTTTTCTGGCGCGCCCAGGAGGATTCGAACCTCCGACATCCAGATTCGTAGTCTGGCGCTCTATCCAGCTGAGCCATGGGCGCGATTTGCTTTGGCTTTTACGAGGCAGCCGTATAACATATTAATCCCCGTGTAGCAAAATGAAATTCACTATTTTCACTGTAGTTGCCGCCAGATTTTGCGAAAATTAGCTGCGGCGCGCCAAATATCGTGTAAAATCAGCTCTGTCAGGCGAGTTGAACTCGCCTTGTTTTACGTATGGCGTTCGTCAATAATATCTTATCTGCTTTTAATAGATCTTCGGGATACAATATTATTTCTGCGGCTTTGAGCCTTTTAATCATCACTTGCCTTTGTATGCCATTTAACAATCCGCAGTTCAACTGCGGCGTAAAATATTTACCTTTAATACATACAAACAGATTAGATATCGCTCCTTCCGTAATCTGGTTTTTTTCATTGCAGAAGATCACATCTTCGCAACCTCGCGCTGAATATTTATTATATTCACTATCATACAGAATTCTGAATGTTGTCTTGTGATAAAGGAAAGGATTATTTGAATCCGTCTTGTATTTTGAAAAGGTAGTGCGCCCAATGCCGCAAGGTGTTTTGTTCACATTTTTGTGTTCTAGTTTTATTTTTCCGCTTGTCTTCAGCAGCAGGCGCAGCCGTTTTTTACCTTTTAGCGAAGCCGCATATTTGCGCAATTCGCTTTTTATCACACCGGCGTCGCACCTTATGTTAAAGTATCGAGCAGAAGACATGAGGCGCCTCAGGTGCATGGACAAATATTTAATCCTGCCGTTATCAACAAACATTGTTTCGATGAGAGCAAAGTCAGGGATAGCTTGAAAAAGGAATCCGGCCTTGATTTGGCATTCGCGATATTCTTCGCGCGCGCGCGAATCATAAACAATACCACTGCCTGTTCCCATACGTGCCGCATATTTTCCTTTTTCGAGATATCTCAGGTCTATTGTTCTTATCGCCACATTGAATGCGGCCGTACCATCGGGCGCGAAGTAGCCTATCGCGCCAGTGTAAATACCGCGTGGTTTGCCTTCCAGTTTGTTAATAATTTTCATGCTGCTAATTTTCGGCGCGCCGGTTACCGAACCGCAGGGAAACAGGCTTTCCCAAATGCGGTTCATGCCGGCATCCGGCGACAACCTTGCCGATATAGTTGATGTCATCTGCAGTAACGTTTCGTATTTTTCAACATCATAAAGGCTTTTTACTGTAACCGAACCTGGTATGCAAATTTTGCCCAGGTCATTTCTCAGCATATCCACGATCATGACATTCTCGCTTATATTTTTTTCATCACCGGAGAGCCACGCAGGCGAAGCGTTATTCGCGGCAGTGCCCTTCATAGGCTTCATTGAAATATTACGTTTTTTATCAATTCGAAAAAATAGTTCCGGCGAAAGGGACGCTATGTAGTTTTTGCCGAAATTAATCAGCGCCGAATATTGCACCTTCTGATGTTTTTTCATACTAGCGTAAAAACTAATTATATCACCGACAACAGTAAAGCTATAGCCGCTGGTGTAATTGATTTGATACGTTTCCCCCCGCGCGATAAGCTCCTTTATAATTTTTATATTTTTTTTATATTCATCGTAACCAGTCTCCAAAACGGGCATTGACACGTAGAAATCATCAGACACCGCACTGATATATGGTTTGTTTTGTTTCAGTGGACACTCATAAACGCCAAACCATATCCGAGGATAATCGTAATCACGAGAGAATATATTTAATGATAGTTCCAAATCATAGCCGCATTCATAAGAAAAGAATCCGGCCAGATAAAATCCCTTGCGCAGATACTGATTTATTTTTTCGAATGAATCTTGAAGGTCAGTTTTTCTGCGGGCACAAATAATATCTACAGGATTTTTAAAAAGGATGCTGCGGGAATTGCCTTTTTCCTTATTTTCGCTTTCCAGCAAAACAAAGTCATTCCCAAAATCCATGAATTTTATTCTCCGGTATTATTATCTATCTGATTATATTAAACAAATACAATTGATTTTCTAAAGAAAAGCTCACAGCGAAAAACGTCGGCCAACTGGAGCCTGCCGCTTGAACCCACAGCGCTTTTATAAGTGGCTTTCGTTATTTTCTGGCGGAGAGGAGAGAGCGGGATTTGTCCGGCATACGCCGGACTACCCGGCGACTGCCGGGTGAACCCGCAATATTTCACACAAATAACTCTCCGGTAATGTTCTGGCGGAGAGAGCGGGATTTGAACCCGCGGTACACCTTTTGGGGCGTACAATCGCTTAGCAGGCGATCGCTTTCGACCACTCAGCCATCTCTCCGCATTATTCCGAACAACCTGTATAAAGAGCCTCAATAGTTAACCTATAGCTCTTGCTTCTTTCAACTGGCGGAGGGAGCAGGATTCGAACCCGCGAACCTTTCGGTTAACGGTTTTCAAGACCGCCGCCTTCGACCTCTCGGCCATCCCTCCTCCGTTCGTTAAAATTATTATCATTTCTTATTTTTAAATATTCTTTCCACTCCGCCTACATACGGGCGAAGCACTTCGGGCACAATTACGCTGCCGTCTGACTGCTGATAATTTTCCAGTATCGCCACTACGGTTCGTCCCACGGCAAGACCGGATCCATTTAAGGTGTGCACAAATTCAACTTTGCCGCTTTGGGCCCGCCGAAAACGAATAGATGCACGGCGCGCCTGATAATCTTCAAAATTACTGCATGAAGATATTTCACGATAAACAGACTGCCCCGGCATCCATGCCTCGACATCATACGTTTTTGCGGAAGAAAAGCCTAAATCCGCAGTGCAAAGACAAACTGTCCTGTAATGGATTCCCAATCTTTTCAGCACTTCCTCCGCGTGAGCCGTTAACTTCTCCAGTTCGTCATAGGAATTTTCCGGCTTCGTAAATTTAACCATCTCCACCTTATTAAATTGATGCTGCCTTATCAATCCTCTGGTATCTTTTCCGTAAGATCCGGCCTCTGAGCGAAAACAGGGAGAATAGGCAACATAATTAATCGGAATCTGTTCTTCTTCCAATATTTCGCTGCGGAATATATTCGTCACCGGAACTTCCGCCGTAGGTATCAGATAATAACCAATTTTTTCAATTTTGAAAAGATCATCCGCGAATTTAGGCAACTGACCCGTGGCCGTCATGCTTTCTTCATTCACCATAAAAGGCGTGAGAACCTCGGTATATCCATGCACTGTTGTGTGTAAATCAAGCATGAAATTAATCAGTGCGCGTTCCAAAGCGGCTGCCATCCCCCGGTACAAGGTAAACCGCGCTCCGGCTATTTTCGCTGCGCGCCCAAAGTCCAGTATATCAAGAGCTTCGCCAATATCCCAGTGCGCCTTTGGAACAAAGGAAAATTCGGGCTTTTCACCCCAACTGCGAACGACAAAATTGTCTTCTTCGCTATTGCCCGTTGGAACTGATTCATGCTGAATATTGGGAACCATCAGCATAAAATCATTGAGTTCTCTTTCCGTATTTTTTAATTTTTCATCGAGTGCTTTAATCCTCTCCGATACCACGCTCATCTTTTCTATTAACACAGAGGCGTCAGACTTTTTCTGTTTGAGCGCGGCAATTTCTTTGGAAGCATCATTGCGCTCGCTGCGCAGCCTTTCGACCTCCAACAGGATGTCTCTTCTTTCTTTATCCAGGGCTGTAAAGTGCGCCAGGTCGATGGATTCCCCGCGTTCCTGGAGTTTTCGTTGCACCGCCTCAGCATTTTGCCTTAAATACTTGATATCCAGCATATTTTCACTGTGACCATATTTATTGGTCTTTTTCAAAGATTATGACAAGTAACATTTTGATAATACGAAGTCAATAATTTTGTCTGTTATATTAACCAGGTGGGCGGCCCAGTTGCCTTTTCGCCACGTTTACAAGCGCATGGATTTCCGGGCTTTTCATAAAATATGCTGTTACAAAATACACGCCTGTACCGGTAAAGATGCAGACGCCGAGATAGAGCAATCTTTGCGGAAAGTCCGCCGCAATATTCCAGGGCATCCAGTAACCAACTGCATGTATTGCCGCCATCATAACAACCGAAGAAATAATTATTTTTGATAAAGAAGCGTAAAAAACACCATCGAGGAAATTTCCGATTTTATTTTTCAAGACAAGCATAAGAATGAGCACATTGGCTGTCACCGCCAACGACCCGGCCAGCGCCAGGCCATTGTGTTTCATAGGATGCATCAGTATCAGGCTGGCAGTCACATTAATTACAAAGGAAACAATAGCTGCTTTCATCGGCCACTTTGAATCCTGCAAAGAATAAAACGACGTGATAAATAGCCGGATTACGGCAAACGCCCATAATCCGAGCGAGTAATAAAAAAGTGCCTGCCCCGTTAAAACCGCAGCATGCGCGTCAAAAGCACCTCTTTGAAATAAAACTGATATGATCGGCTGGCTCAGCATCATCAGGGCAGCCATGGCCGGAACGACGACAAAAAATGTGATACGCAGAGAAAAGGAGATGCTCGATTTTAATTCATCAATATTATCATTGGCCGCGTGACGAGAAAAGCTTGGTAACGTTGCCGTTCCGACGGCCAGCGCAAAAACACCTATCGGCAATTCCATGACACGATCCGCGTAAAAAAGATAAGTAACAGAACCACTCGGCAACAGCGACGCAAGAATACTGCCGATAAAGACGTTCAAAATATTAACCGAGGCTGTAAATATCGCCGGCAGGAGCAGAACGCTAATCTGCCTGATGCCCGGATGTTGAAAATTTATTTTGAATTTCAACTTTGCACCGTATTTCACCAGAACAGGCCACTGCATCAACAATTGCAGTATCCCGCCGATTAAGACACCAACTGCAAGTACCGTAATCGGCTCCGCGAATAAATTTCTTAAGGCAAATGCCGCTCCAATCATGGCAATATTCAGGATTACCGGTGATAGGGCGGGCACGATAAAATGACGCAGCGAATTCAATATCCCCATACATAAAGCCACCAGGCCGATAAAAAATATATAAGGAAACATCAACCGGTTCAAAAACACTGCAAGGGAAAATTGCGCGGGATCCTTGATAAAGCCGGGCGCAATTAATCCGACTATAACGGGAGACAATAAGATGCCCAGCACGGTTATAATAACGAGCACAATGGATAAAAGAGTAAACGCGGCTGATGCCAGTTCCAGCGCTTCTTTTTTACTTCTTTTTTGCAGGTATTCGGTAAATACGGGCACAAAGGAAATGGTAAAAGAACCTTCCGCCACGATACGGCGCAGCATATTAGGAATGCGGAAAGCAATCCAGAAGGCGTCTGTTTTCCATCCCGCACCGAAAAAAGCGGCAATCACCATATCCCTGGCAAGACCGAAAACACGGCTCATCATCGTGGCGATGCTTACAGTGCCTGCCGCTCTGGCCACCTGTGAATTTTCCGATTTTTTTTGCTGAGGCATAAAAAATTACTCTCGTCAATAGACTTCACTCTTTTTCATCTTACACTCATAAGGCTTCCCGGAAAAGAAGAAAATATTTTTTAGGATAACTTTTTTTCCGCTTTTAGCCGGAATATACCAATCGCGCGGGCATATTTTTTATACATCCCAAAAAAACGCCACCCCTGCGGCAACAGGGATGGCGCAATTTACCATATTTAATTGATATACGCTGATTTATTCTACATGCCGAGATACGTTTTACGCAGTAATTCATTTTCCAGTAAAACGTCTCCCTTGCCTTCTGCAATAACCTTGCCCGAAGAAAGAACGTAATTACGAGTGGCCATTTTGAAAACAGTGGTCACTTCCTGCTCCACCAGCAAAATAGTTATACCCATTTTGCTGATTTCAGATATTCTTCGAAACACTTCCGCCCTTAAAATCGGCGCAAGACCGGTGGAAGGCTCGTCAATACACAATAGCTTGGGGTTGGTCATCAGTGCCCTGCCGACAGCCAGCATTTGTTGTTCCCCACCGGAAAGCGTTCCGGAAATCTGATGTGACCTTTCTTTAAGCACGGGGAAGAGTTGATAGACTTTTTCGAGGTTTTCTTCGATATTGGCCTTGTCCTTGATCAGATAAGCGCCCACCATCAGATTGTCTATAACCGTCATTTCCTTAAACGGCCTTCTCCTCTCCGGAGACAGAATCAATCCGCGCTTGACGATTTCATGAGCTGGTATCTTGTCGATACGCTCACCGTCAAACGTTATCTTGCCCTGCAATTTGATTTCACCGTGGGCAGCCCTTTTCGTCAAATCTTTTTCCCAGGCCACCAAACCGGTAATTGTTCTGAGCAGCGTCGATTTGCCGGCGCCGTTTGGGCCGACCAGACTTACCAGCTCACCTGTATCCACGCCCATACTGACATCATTAATGAGCATGGCCTTATCATACCAAACCGATACATTAGCGACTTCTAGTAACAAAGCTAATTACCTCCTTGGCCGAGGTAAGCCTCAATCACTTGAGGATTCTTAATAATTTCATCAGGCGTTCCATCGGCAATAATAGTTCCAAAATTCAAAACAATAATACGGCTCGCGATCATCATCAACCAATGAAGCTTGTGTTCGACAATAATCATCGCCGGGCCTTCACTGTGCAGACGGCCGAAACGGCCACCCTTGTGCAGACGTTTGATGGACTTAGCCATCAGGTCCGTTTCCGCGGGGCTCAGGCCGCCGAAAGGTTCATCCAGCAACAAAAGCTCCGGTTCCGTGGCAATCGCTCGCGCCACTTCCAGCCTCTTTAAATCACCCTGCGACAGCACCGAGGCTTTTTCCCTGGCCATATCCGAGATACCCGCGAATTCCAGCGCGTCCATGGCTTTAGCTTCAATTTTTTTCACCCATTCTCCTCTTTTCAAAGCGCGCGGGCACAAACACGCCACCATAACATTGGCAAGAATGGGCAATTTACGAAACGGCCGCATATTCTGGAATGTGGAAACCATGCCTTTATTCACGATATCCCAGGTATTTTTACCGGCACATTCTTCGCCTTTAAAAAGGACGCTTCCGCCCGGATCCGGTTTTAAAATCCCGGTCATCATGCGTAACAGGGTTGTTTTCCCCGCGCCATTGGGCCCGATAAGGCCGATTATCTGGTGCCTGCCCATGGAAAAATTTACATTGTTGACCGCTGTCAGACCGCCGAAAGTCTTGGAAAGACTTTTTATTTCAAGGAAAGATTCACTCATTAAACATCGTCCCCCTCTTCTCTCAGTTCTCTGCGCGAAACTTTTCCCACATCCGTTTTCGGAAGCTCGCCGCGGAACTCAATAATCTTCGGAACTTTATAATGGGCCAAATTCTCCGTGCAGAAGTTCATGACATCTTCTTCAGATATTTTACCTCTTGCTTCACTTTCCAGCACAACATACGCTTTAATAATATTGCCGACTTTGGGATCGGGCACACCCACAACACCTGCCGCTTTAATCTGCGGATGCTTGTAGAGCACTTCCTCCACGTGACGGGCAAAGACCGAATATCCTTTAAACTTAATCAAATCGCGCTTGCGGTCAAAGAAATGGAAATAGCCGTCTTCGTCCATGTGCACGATATCTCCGGTTCTCAGCCATTTCTCGCCGTCAATATCAATCAATGAATCCTTGGATTCTTTTTCTCTTTTCCAGTACGCCTGCATAATGTTCGGTCCGCTGAGAATCATCTCTCCTTCCTCGCCGACCGGCACAAAATTCGTGCCTTCTGATTCAATAATGGCCGCCTTAACCGCCGGTATGGGAACACCGAAAGAGCCTTTTTTGGTCTTATTATGAGGGTTGCTGTGACTAACACCGGTTGTTTCCGTCATGCCAAAACCTTCGTGAATCTTGGAGCCGGTTCTGGCCTCCCAGGCCTCCACGGTGGAATCATGCAGCGTGTCCGCGCCGCAACCAATCAATTTGAGCTTTTTCCAGTTCACCCGGTATGTTTTTTCATATTCCTTGAGAAATTCGAACATGGTAGGCACGCCGTTGAAGGTGGATGCCTTATATTTCTCAATTGCGTCAAGAATTTCTTCAATATCCGGAGTAGTGAAGAGAATTAAGGTAAAACCGCGGGAAATACCGTTGAGCATGGAAACCACCTGGCCGTAAATATGGAAAAAGGGCAAAAAGGCAATGCCAACTTCCTTGCCGTCCTCGAGAAAGGGCCATAACTGCTTAATCTGGTGCACTACCGCAACCATATTGTAATGAGTAAGCACGGCAGCTTTGGGAAGCCCTGTCGTTCCCCCCGTGTAGGGCAAAACGGCAATATCTTTTTTCGGGTCAATTTTAACTTCCGGCGGATTAGGCGGATACTTTTTAATAATTTCTTCGAAATTAATAAGCCCCGCCGCGGCCATTTCTTCCGGCGTCGGTACATGTAAATGCGCGTAATCTTTACCCAGCAGACTCTTGCCCAGCATTTTCCTGAGCTTCGGCAGATATTCCAGCACGCTGGTAATAATAGTGTGCTTTAGCGGCACTCCCGCTTTGGCCACATTATCATAAAGAATATCCTGGCAAATCATTATTGTCGCGTCACTGTCTTCAAGCTGATGCTTGATTTCATGGCTGGTGTAAACGGGACTGATCGGAGTGACCTTGGCGCCCAGCTTTAATGTGGCAAAGTAGGCAATGATATACTGTGGGCAATTCAGCAAGTAGAGAGCTACAGTATCTCCCCTCTTAACGCCCAAATCGGCCAGCCCCGTGGCAAAACGGTCAATGAGTTCGTTAATTTCTTTATAAGTTATCTCCCGGCCATAGAAATACACCGCGGGCTTTTTGCTGTATTTTGCCGCGGCCTGGTCGACCATGCCCGGAACGGACAAATCCTCGGGTATATCTACCTTATCAGACGCGCCTTCGGGATAGTGCTTAAGCCATGGTTTTGACAAATAGAATTCTTTTGCGTTCATTTAATCAACCTCACAATTCCTCCCCGCCGTCAGCCGGCGAGACATATATTTTGGCGCCGGGTGAAACCGGCTTTATTAGTACAATACAACAAACTTCCGCCGCGAATATTTTTGCCTAGTGCATCGGCGCCGTGCAGACGCGGCATGTTTTACGCCAGGCAACGTTTCTTACTTTGCAGCGGGGACATTCTTCTTCTATCTTTTCCCTTAACCAGCGAAACAATCCGTCCGGCATAAAAAGAAGAACCAGCAAAACCAGAACGGCAAAAACTATAAGCCGGTAATCCTTCAGCACGTGCGTAAACTCCACAAAGGGAACAAGGAGAAACACTGCCCCCACCGGACCGTAAATTGTCGCCGCGCCGCCGAAAATAGACCAGATAACAACAAGAAAAGACATGTTGACACTCAGCGTGGACGGGTCGGCCAAGTTCATAAAATGCGCGTAAAGACCGCCTGATATGCCGCCAAAGAAACCACTGAGTGAAAAAGCCAGAAGCTTGTAGAGTGTGGTGTTGACGCCGGAGGCGCGCACCGCTATCTGGTCTTCTCGGATGGCGTGAAAAATAATGCCGACGTTGGAATCGGTTATCTTCCACATGATGGTGCACAAACCCAGCATTACCACGGCGATAACATAATATTCCTGTACGCGTGTTTCCGCCAGCCGCGTAACTCCGCTCAGGCCCAGCTCCCCGCCGGTAAAACCTGGAACTGAAATGACGACGCCCAGCAAAATGATGGGGAAAGCAAGCGTGGTGAGAGTAAGATACGTTCCTTTGAGCCGGAGGGCGGGAATTCCGACAATCAGCCCGGCCCCAACGGCTACCAGCGCGCCCAGAGGAATACTGGCCCAGGGCGGAACGTTAAAGTGCAGGTTAAATAACGCCGCGCCGTACGCGCCCACACCGAAGAAAAGAGCGTGGCCGAAGTTAATCTGTCCGGTAAAACCGGAGAGCAAATCCCAACTCGCGGCAAAAATGGCAAAAATACACGCCATAGTAAATATGCGCAGAATGTAGATATCATCGGTAAGCAGCGGCAGCAAAAGAATAAAGAGGAAAAAGAGCACCACAGCTACGCGCGAGGGAAGAACAAGAACTTCGTTCTTTATCACGGCAAACAGTTTTCTCAGGTAAAATAAAATGAGTTTCATGGAAATTTCTACCTTTCTTCTTCAAAATACACGCCAAAGAGCCCCTCCGGCCTGACGACGAGAACCATAATCATCACGGTGAGAGCGACCGGTCCCCGCAAAAAAGCGCCGGCGGGAGCAAGGAAAACGATTATAGCTTCGGTAAATCCCAAAATGAACGCCCCGTAGAAACTGCCCTTGAGCGAACCGAGGCCTCCCAAAACGACAGCTGCCAGCATCATGATCAGGGGGGGAGACCACATATGCGGATCAAGTATCCTCAGCGGGGCGACAACCGCTCCCGCGAAGCCGGCCAGCCCTACCGAAACAGCCATGGCCAGCATCGCCACGCGGGATTCATTGATACCCATAAGGTTGGCCACTTCCCTGTCCTGAGCGGTGGAGCGGACAGCCAAACCGGTGTTTGTTTTAAAAAGAAATAATACCAATACGCCCAAAAGAATGAGAGCGGTTCCAATAGTCAGCAGTTCCTGGTACATGACCTTAACACCCAGAAACGTAAAAAACCCCTGAATAAGCACGGGAGAGCTTAAATAAGAACCTCCGAATTTCAGAGACACCAACTGCTCAAGAATCATCGCCATGGCAATGGTCGCTACCAAAACGGCGGCTTCATGTTCTCTGATGGGCTTGAGAATAAGCTGGTAAGCTATAATACCCAGCACCGTAACCAGAATTATGCCTATAAACATGCCCGCAAAGGGACTCCAGCCCAATTGAGCGCTTACCCAGTAGATACAGTAGGCGGCGACCATATAAAAGGCGGTATGAGCAAGATTGATGATGCGCGCCACTCCGAAGATAAGGGAAAAACTGACCGCCAAAAGAGCATAAATACTGCCACTAATCAAACCACTGATGACGATGTCTACTGCTAGAGACATTATGATTACCTCTACTTTCTTGTTTTCTTACATGCGTGGCGTTTTAATGCAGCTTGGATAGTTTGTCAACTTTTTTTTGCTTTTTTAAGAAAAGCCGCAAGTAAACGTTTAGCAACAAAAGCGCCCCGCTTAACACGCTACATAAATAACAAATTTTTTCTCCGAATAATCAGGAAGCAAAAATATTACCCGCCTGAGTATTTATACTTTAATATGACGGCGGGCCGGCACGGTCCAATTTAATATTATTCCGGCAAATAATTTAAGAAGTTTAAAAAAATGCCCGCCCCGCAAAAAGCGGGACGGGCTCGCAAATAAATTTTTTAATTCTTTTTGTGTGCTTTAATCATCCAGGGTGGAATCTTGATGGGCTTCGTGCCCTCGTAGGTCACTTCCACACCCTTAGCCGGCCTCCACTTGTGAGGCCATACACCAACCTGTTTTCCGTCCTGCCACTGTATGGCAATACCGGTGGAGTAACCGGGACCCCACTGAATGTCATGATTGGGCCGGCCCAGTTTATCTTTCATGTATCTGATGGTGGATGTCGTGGTCTTGTAAACACGGTTTTCCAAAGTTGCCACTATCTTATCGGGATCCAGCGTGCCTACCATTTCAATGGTATCCGCCAGAGCGAATCTAACGGCGTCGTAAGTACCCGCCGTATAGGTCGGCGTTTCGCCGAATCTCTTGTAGTAGTTTTCCACAAATTCTATGGTGTTTTCATTTGCCGCCACACCCCGGCAATAGGTGCTGGAAGTCATAACGTATTGGCCCATGCCGCGTGTCGCTTCCCAGAAACCGTCTTTCTGGGCCTCCACGTTGATTCCTACCTGAATGGCGGGAATCTTCAGCTCGCCCGCCTGACGGGCAAAGGGAAGGCCTACCGAGGAGGAAAACACGGTGAAGATGATGTCCGCGCCCGCGCGCTGAATTGCCGCCAGTTCCGCGGAAACATCCGTCGCCGTAGCAGAAGGCCTCCAGACACCGACTACTTCCATGCCCATGCGGGGCAGAGCGCCCTGTGCCGCGGGAACCATCGGGTCAGCCCACATGGCTTTCTCCACCGCCAGCGCGACTTTTGGTTTCTCTATGCCCAATTCCTTTTTCAATAAATTGGCAACCTCCATCGTGTGAATAAAAGCCGTACGGACAAGGAATGTGGAGTTAAACGGAGTCATGCGGAAGAAATACTTGTACTGGTCATAGTATTTCGCCACCCTGTTTGTCAGCTCGGTATGCGCCGCGCCGCAGCCGATGAAAATGACTCTCTTGTGCATGGCGATATCCATCATCGCCAACACAGCTTCCGTGCGGAATCCGCCCACGACAAAATGCACCTTTTCCCTGGTAATCAGGCGCTCCATCGCGTTGGTCGCGTCCGTGATGCTGAGGAATTCGTTG
>DSAV01000068.1 GCA_011046295.1 Deltaproteobacteria bacterium
TACTTGATTCGGGTCTGCGCGGACGCGGCGGCGCCGGTTTTCCTACCGGATTAAAATGGAAGTTTGCCGCCCAATCACAAAATGATGTTAAATACGTGCTGTGTAACGCCGATGAAGGCGATCCGGGCGCGTTTATGGATAGAAGCGTGTTGGAAGCTGACCCGCACGCCGTTTTGGAAGGCATGGTCATCGCCGCCAAGGCCATAGGCTCCAAGCATGGCTACATCTATTGCCGCGCGGAATATCCGCTGGCGATTCATCGATTGAACGTCGCCATCGCTCAGGCCAAGGAAGCTGGCCTTTTAGGCAAGGACATTCTTGGCACCGGTTTTGATTTTGATCTCGAAATTTATCAGGGCGCGGGAGCGTTTGTTTGCGGTGAAGAAACAGCGCTGATGACTTCTATCGAAGGCAAACGCGGCATGCCCAGGCCGAGGCCTCCTTTCCCCGCCGTTGCCGGTCTTTGGCAAAAGCCGAGTATTTTAAATAATGTGGAAACCCTGGCCAACATCGGACAGATTATTTTACGCGGCTCCAAATGGTACGCGTCCGTCGGCACGGAAAAAAGCAAGGGAACAAAAGTTTTCGCTCTCACCGGCGATGTGGCAAACGTCGGCCTGGTAGAAGTTCCCATGGGCACGAAGCTGGGAACAATTGTTTACGATATCGGCGGCGGCATTCCCAAAAACAAAAAATTTAAAGCCGCGCAGCTGGGCGGCCCGTCCGGAGGCTGTATTCCCATTCAGCATCTCAACGCTGCCGTAGATTATGAAAAAGTCGCGGAACTCGGCGCCATCATGGGTTCCGGCGGCCTGATTGTCATGAATGAAGATAAATGCGCGGTGGATATGGCGCGCTTCTTTATGGATTTCTGTCAGGACGAATCCTGCGGTAAATGCACGCCGTGCCGTGAGGGCACCAAAAGGATGCTCGATATTCTTACCAGAATAACCCAGGGCAAAGGCGAAGAAGGTGACATTGAACTTCTCGAAGAAATGGCGGTAGTAATTAAAAATGCCGCGTTGTGCGGTTTAGGTCAGACGGCGCCGAATCCGGTGCTGAGCACTATTCGTTATTTCCGCAAAGAATATGAACAGCATATTCGCGAACATAGATGCGTCGCCGCCGTTTGTTCAGCGATGTTCAAATCACCTTGTCAGCACACCTGCCCAATTGAGATGGACATACCTTCTTATATCGCGCTAGTAAGAGCGGAACGATTTGATGACGCTTATAAAATTTTATTGCAGACCAACCCCTTCCCTTCCGTCTGTGGTAGAGTCTGCGACCACAAATGCCAGACAAAATGCCGCCGTGGTAATTTGGATGAGCCTATCGCGATTAAATTCTTGAAAAGATTTATTACCGATAACGCGCCGCGTCCGCAAATTGAACCTGTGCCGGTAACCAGAAAAGAAAGGGTCGCCGTTGTGGGCGCGGGTCCCGCGGGACTTACCGCCGCGCGCGATTTAGCTGTTCGTGGCTACAAAGTCACCTTGTTTGAAGAACTCAACAAACCCGGCGGCATGCTTTATTGGGGCATTCCTTCTTACCGTCTGCCCCGAAACATTTTAGATGCTGAAATCGACGATATCCGTAAGCTGGGCGTGGAAATCCGCCTCAACACACGGATCGGCAAAGATATACCTGTCGCGCAGCTCCAAAAAGATTACGATTATATATATCTGGCCACCGGCGCGCACAAAAGCCAGAAAATGGGTGTCCCCGGTGAAGATATGAAAAATGTCTTTGGCGGCGTCGAGTTCCTGCGCGATTTTAATGCCAATGAAGATAAATGGTTTAAAGGAAAACTTTCACTGGGCAAAAACGTCGCGGTAATCGGCGGAGGAAATTCCGCCATCGACGCGGCGCGCGTCGCCTTGCGCCTGGGCGCTAACGTGACAATACTATATCGACGGCTCAGGCAGGATATGCCCGCTGCCGAAGAAGAAATCAAGGCCGCGGAAGAAGAAGGAATTAAAATTGAATACCTGGTCGCTCCTCTGAAGATTGAGGGAAGCCATGGAAAAGTGACTTCCATTACCTGTCAGCGCATGAAGCTGGGAGACTTTGATTCCAGCGGACGCAAAAGACCGGTTGCCGTTGAAAATTCTGAATTCACGCTGAATATCGATGCCGTCATCGCGGCCATCGGCCAGGTTCCCGACATGAGCTTTATGGACGCGAAAAGCGGCGTGGAAATCAACAAATGGGATTGCTACAACGTAGGCAATGTTTATAAATCCCGCACCGCCAATCCTAAATTTTTCGCGGGTGGTGATGCCGTTACCGGCCCGGATACAGTCATCGCGGCTATCGCCGCCGGGCATCAGGCCGCTGATGATATCGACGCGGCTATCCGCAAAGCAAACAACGAACCAGCTTATGAAAAACCGGCACAGGAAAAAATTGACGTGCCTCTGGTTATTGATGAAGAAACAACAGAAGCGCCGCAGGCCCACATGCCGGAAATGAACCCTGAAAAACGTAAAATGAGCTTTGCCGAAGTTGAACTTGGTTTCAACCGCGAAGACGCTATCAAAGAAGCTTGCCGATGTCTGCGCTGCGACGCGGAACTTTAATCGAGAATTGAATATACTTAAGTTAAGGAGCAGGAAATGGAGAAAAAAAGAATACCTTTAACAATAGACGGGAAAAATGTCGAAGCAAAAGCCGGCCAGACTATTCTGGAATGCGCCAGAGAAAACGGCATTTTTATACCTACTCTTTGCCATTATGAAAAAACCACAAATGTCGGCGCCTGCCGCGTCTGCGTGGTGGAAGTGGAAAACGCCCGCTCTCTGGTTGCCTCATGCTGCATGCCGGTGACTCCGGGCATGATCGTCCGCACAGATACACCGGCAGTACGCTCCGCCCAGAAAATGATCGTTGAACTTCTATGGTCATCGGGCGATCATAATTGTCTGACCTGCGAGCAAAATGGCGCCTGCGAACTGCAGAATCTTGTTTACTGGCTGCAGATAGAAAAACCCCGTTTTGAAATAGAGCCTCCGGGTTACGCTATTGAAGACAATAATTCCATGATCCAGCGCGACCTGAACAAATGCGTGTTGTGCGGACGTTGTGTGCGCGCCTGCAATGAAATTCAGGTAAATGAAGTGTTGGATTTCTCCATGCGCGGTTCTCACGCCAAAGTAGGCCCCGCTTTTGACGCTGATTATATCAATTCAACCTGCGTTTTTTGCGGCGAATGCCTTCAGGTTTGTCCCACGGGGGCGATTACTTTCAAGCAGGCAAAATTTGCCGGCCGTCCCTGGGAATTACAAAAAACTCGCACCACCTGCACATATTGCGGCGTGGGCTGCCAGATGGATGTTTTTGTTAAAGATAATAAAATAATTAAAGTATCGGGCAATCGTGAATATGGAAAACCAAACGAAGGCTCTCTTTGCGTCAAGGGGCGTTTCGGAATGGATTTCATCCAGCATCCCAGCCGCCTGACGAAACCTTTAATGAGACGTAATAAAAATGATGAATTAAAGGAAGTTAGCTGGGAAGAAGCAATATCATTTATTGCCGATAAACTTTCCGCGATAAAAAAGAAGAATGGCCCGGATAGCATCGCCGGCCTCGCTTCCGCCCGCTGCACTAATGAAGAAAATTATCTTTTCCAGAAATTCATGCGCGCGGTGATCGGCACGAACAACGTCGACCATTGCGCCCGGCTCTGACACTCCGTAACTGTGGCCGGTCTGGCCGCATCATTCGGCAGTGGCGCGATGACCAATTCCATCGAAGAGCTTGAATTTACAGATTTGATTTTAGCAACGGGGACAAATACCACGGAAAACCATCCCGTAATCAGCTCTTTTATAAAACGGGGTATACGCCAGCAGGGTGTAAAGCTGATTGTAATTGACCCGCGGGAAATCGATTTGGTCAAATACGCCGACATCTGGCTTTGCCAAAAGCCTGGCACGGATGTTGCTGTGTTGAACGGGTTAATGAATGTAATCATTTCCGAAAATCTTTACGCGAAAGATTACGTGTCTGAGCGCACAGAAAATTTTGACGCCCTCAAGGCCGTGGTTTCCAAATACACGCCGGAATACGTGGAGAAAATTTCCGGCGTACCGGCTGAAGATTTAAAAAAGGCGGCGCGAATGTATGCCAAAGCCAAGCGCGCCAGTGTAGTTTATGCTATGGGAATAACTCAACATATTACCGGCACGGACAATGTTAAGTCTATCGCCAATCTGTCCATGCTTTGCGGCAATGTCGGCATCGAAGGCGGCGGTGTCAATCCTCTGCGCGGCCAGAATAACGTTCAGGGCGCCTGTGATATGGGTGGTCTGCCCAATGTCTATCCGGCCTACCAGCAGGTGGCATCCGAAGACGCGCACAAAAAATTTGAAGCGGCATGGGGGGCAAAACTCTCCACGAAACCCGGGTTAACGCTAATGGAAATGATGGCCGCGGCGGGGAAAGGCGATATTAAAGCAATCTATATTATGGGTGAAAATCCCCTTCTTTCCGATCCTGATTTAAAACATGTGGAAAAAGAATTGAGAAACCTTGAATTGCTGATCGTTCAGGACATTTTCCCCACCGAAACAACAAAGCTTGCAGATGTTGTTCTGCCGGCGGCGAGCTTTGCAGAAAAAGAAGGAACTTTCTCCAACACGGAACGCCGCGTGCAGCGCGTCAGAAAAATAGTTGACGCTCCTGGTGAAGCAAAAGCGGACTGGGAGATAATCAGCGACATCTCCACGAAGATGGGTTATCCGATGAAATACGCTTCGGCAGAAGAAATCTTTGATGAAATAATCAAAGTGACGCCCAGCTACGCCGGCATGACTTACGAACGCATCGAAGAAGAAGGTTTGCAGTGGCCCTGTCCCACAGCGGATCACCCGGGCACTAAATTTCTGCATAAAGACCGCTTTTCGCGAGGCTTGGGTCTCTTTCACGCTGTTGAATATATTCCGCCTGCAGAGTTGCCGGATAAAGAGTATCCTCTCTTTTTATCAACGGGACGGGTCCTTTATCAATACCATACGGGAACAATGACACGCCGCGCGGCAGGACCCAGTGAGCGTTATCCGGAAAGCCTTGTGGAAATCAATCCTCTTGATGCCGAAAAGTTAGGTGTCAAAGAAGGGCAGTTGGTGAAAGTTAAATCCAGGCGAGGTGCGGTGGAAGCCAAAGCCTATATAACCACTAAAAGTACGCCGGGTACCATTTTTATGAACTTTCACTTTACGGAAACCGCAGTAAATCTGTTGACCAACCCGGCTCTTGATCCTACCGGAAAAATTCCGGAATACAAAGTTTGTGCAGTCAAGCTGGAAACAGCTTGATGATATAAGGTATTAATCAATTAAATCACGAAAGGGGAAAAGTTATTTATGGCAAATGAAAATTTGGAAAGCAAACGATGGGGAATAGCAATCGCCGCGGTTGTTATTCAACTTTGTTTGGGAACCGTGTACGCATGGTCTGTGTTCAAAATTCCTTTGATGAACACGCATGGCTGGGATGGAAAAACAGTTCAGATAACCTTCATGATTCTCATGGGAATAATCGGACTGGCGGCAGCTTTCGGCGGCACACTGGTGGACAAGTATGGTCCCCGGCTGGTGGCCACCGTTGGCGGCATTCTTTTCGGTATCGGAACTTTGGTGGCCGGCCTGGCCGATCAACTGGGTAACATTTGGCTGCTCTATCTCGGTTTTGGCGTAATCGCCGCGTTGGGTAACGGTTTCGGCTACGTCACGCCGATTGCCACACTGATCCGCTGGTTTCCGGATAAGCGTGGTCTGGTTACCGGGCTTGCCGTTATGGGCTTCGGCGCCGGCGCTTTTTTCATGGGACAAATCGCTCCCTACATGATTATCTCTTTCAGAGAATTAGACTCTTCCGGAAATATTCTTGCCTCGGGCGTGGCTAAAACCTGGTATATCTGGGGCATAATCTTTCTGGTACTTGTCGCGGGAGCCGCTCAATTTTTCAAAAATCCTCCCCAGGGATGGCTGCCGGCCGGTTTTACACCCGCTGCCTCTACTGTTTCGGCGGAAGATTCTTTTAAATTCGGCGAAGCGGTAAAAAGGCCTCAGTGGTGGATGCTCTGGGCAATGCTGTGTTTCAATGTTTCGGCCGGTTTAGGCCTTATTTCTCAGCACTCTCCTCTGGCGCAGGATATCTATATTAAAACGAAAGGTCTTGTGGGTGATTTGACCCCCGAGCAGGTTGCCATGGTCGCCGTCGCGGGCGGTACCGTCGTTGCTATCGCCGCCATTTTCAACGGCCTGGGCAGGCTCTTCTGGGCGAAGATTTCCGACAACATCGGGCGCAGAATGGTCTTTTTGATCATGTTCGCGACTCAGGCGGTTGTTTATCTGCTGGTAGCTAAAGATTACGTGGCGAATTACTACCTGTTCATTGTGATATCATGTTACCTGCTGGCGTGCTACGGCGGCGGCTTCGCTACCATGCCCGCATTTGCCGCTGATTCCTTCGGCCCGGCATATATCGGCAAGGTTTACGGCTTTATGCTGACCGCGTGGAGCGCCGCAGGCCTTATCGGCCCCTACGTGTTTGAAGCTTTCAAAGACCAGTCTCTGTTCATCGCGGCGGGTCTTTTGACCCTGGGCTTTTTTATCGCTCTGGCCTTCAAACCGCCTAAAGGCAAAAACGCGTAAAGTGAGAACATTGGGATAACAAAGAAAAAATGTTTTTAGTTATTTTTAAAAAAGCATTAACACAAAACGCGCAATAACCGGCGCAATTCACAAGCCCCTTGAGCAAATAAAACTCAAGGGGCTTGTTTTTTATTAGGCCAAGAACTTGTCTAAAATTAATAATTTTAATGTCTTCCAATTCTTCGCAAACTTTAGGCCTAAATATCTTGACTTCAGGGCTGTCTTTCATATAAACATAGGCTCAATTTTTTATAAAATATTTTTAAGTTTACAAGAGTCCATTTTTTTCTATGTCAAATTCTCCGACAATCAAGTTCAACGGTGCTTATGCGCTCCCTTTTTTCCCGACAATTAAATATGGTAAAAGGAGCAATTATGAAGAACAATCATGATAATGTAACTATTACCAAAAAAGATTTTGACGCGGTTATTTTCGACCTCGACGGTGTGGTCACAAAAACAATGTCCACGCACGCGGCGGCCTGGAAAAAAGCTTTTGACGATTTTCTTGCCCGGCACAAAGATAGTAATCCAGCGGCGGAAGAACCGTTTAACATAGAAAAAGACTACATGATTTATGTGGACGGCAAACCCCGCCTGGAAGGCATAAAAAGTTTTTTACAGTCGCGAAATATAAATTTACCCGAAGGCAATCCGAAAGACGCGCCGGGTTTCACGAGCATTCACGCCATCGGAAATCTTAAAAACGGCTATTTCCTGGAACAAATAAAGAAACGAGGCGTGGAAGTGTATCAAAGCACGCTGGAGTTTATCCGTAAATTAAAAGCGCAGGGAATCAAAACGGGAATTATTTCTTCGAGCAAGAACTGCGCTCTCATTTTGGATAGTTCCGGCCTGGCAGAAATGTTTGATGTGCGCGTGGACGGTGTTGATTTGATAAAGCTCAAAATACCCGGCAAACCCGCGCCGGACATGTTTGAGGAAGCAGCCCGGCAGCTGGGCGTAGAACCTTCTCGTACCGCGGTCGTGGAAGACGCCGTATCCGGCGTCGAGGCGGCGAAGGCGGGTAATTTCGGCCTGGTTATCGGCATTGCCCGGCTGGACAATAAAAAAGACCTTCTGAATTACGGAGCTCATGTTGTCGTTAATGACGCCTCCGAAATATCCGTGGAGGAAGATACCAAGACAGCGCCGCAGCTCCCCTCAGCGATCGATAATTTTGCCCAAATCAAGAAACTGGCCGCGGCAAAGCGCGTTGCCATTTTTCTCGACTACGACGGCACCCTGACGCCTATCGTGGACACGCCGGAGAAGGCGATTCTATCGCCCGAAATGCGCAAGACTGTCATAGATTTATCCCAGCGCTGCCCGGTGGGCATTATCAGCGGCCGCGATATGCAAAACGTAAAAAATCTCGTGGATATTGACTCTCTCATTTACGCGGGAAGCCACGGCTTCGAAATAACGGGCCCCTCCGGCATAAAGGAGTCAAGCTCCAAAGGAATGCCCTTTTTGCCGATTCTGGATGAGGCCGAAAAAGAGCTTTGCGCGGCGATCGGTCATATCAAAGGATTGCTCGTGGAAAGAAAAAAATTCGCTATCGCCGTCCATTACCGCCTGGTCGACCCCGCGGAAGTTCCCGATATTGAACATACAATCGACGAGGTGTCAAAGCGACATAAAGAACTGCGCAAGGCCTACGGCAAAAAAGTATTCGAGCTTCAGCCGAATATCGACTGGCATAAGGGAAAAGCGCTGTTGTTTTTGCTCGAAGCGCTGGGTTTGGATGATGATTCTGTACTGCCTGTTTATATCGGCGACGATGTGACGGACGAAGACGCCCTCCGAGCCCTTAAGGATAAGGGCATCGGAATCGTCGTCTGGGACAAGCCCTTTCCCACCGCCGCGAAGTACTCGCTAAAAAATACGGATGAAGTGCGAAAGCTGCTTTCCATGTTCATCCCCCTGTGCGGAGGCGCTCATGAATAACGCGTGGCATCTTGTATATGATTCGTTTGACCCGGCCGAAGAAATGCTCCGGGAAGCTCTGTGCACCCTCGGCAACGGCTATTTCGCGATTAGAGGCGCGGCCTGCGAAACACAGGCGGATGATGTTCACTATCCGGGCACATATCTCGCGGGCGGCTACAACAGATTAAAAACGGAAATATCCGGTCATATAGTGGAAAATGAAGACCTGGTCAACATGCCCAATGGCTTGCTTCTGAAATTCAAAATCGAAGGCGGTGACTGGTTCAAACTCAGTAAGGCGGAAATTCTTTCCTACCGTCAGGAACTGGATATCAAACAGGGTATCCTCACTCGGTCAGTACGTTTTCGCGACAAACTAAAAAGAGAAACTTCTTTTATTTGCCGTCGCATCGTTCACATGGGCAATATGCACATAGCCGCGATGGAGGCAACGATCACGCCGGAAAACTGGTCAGGTAAAATTCATATACACAGCGCCCTTGACGGCACGGTAATTAACGCGGGGGTCGCCCGTTACCGAAAACTTAACAGCAAACACCTCAATCCTCTGGAAACAGGAACATGCGGCGAAGACAGCTTGTATCTGGTAGTCGAAACAAATCAATCCCGTATCCGCGTCGCCCTGGCGCAAAAAACCAATTTATTCGTGGACGGAAAAATACAAAATCCCATAAGACGGGTATCGGAAGAAGAAGGTTATATCGCTCATGACATGGATATTGCCGTCACTGAAGGAACTCCGGTCAAAATCGAAAAAATCTTTACCCTTTACACTTCGCGGGATTGCGCCATTTCCGAGGCGTCTTTGGACGCCCGTGAGACATTGAATCATACTACTACTTTCGCCGAATTGTTGGAGAGTCACACGCTTTCCTGGCGTCACCTGTGGAACAGGTTTGATATTTGCGTCGCGGACGGCCCGCGCACGCATATGATTATCCACCTGCATCTATTCCATCTTCTGCAAACCGCATCCTTTCATTCCGTTCCCCTGGATGTCGGCATACCCGCGCGCGGCTGGCACGGAGAAGCGTACCGTGGTCACATTTTCTGGGATGAAATTTATATTTTCCCCCTTCTGACCATACGCACCCCGGAAATAGCCAGGTCACTGCTGCTGTACCGTTACCGCCGCTTGCACCAGGCGCGGCTGGCGGCCCGGGCAGAAGGATTCCGCGGCGCGATGTATCCCTGGCAAAGTTCCAGCAACGGACGGGAAGAAACGCAGCAGTTGCACCTGAACCCGAAATCCGGGCGCTGGCTTCCGGATAATACTCACCTGCAGCGCCACTCCAACGCGGCGATTGCCTATAATATCTGGCAGTATTTCGAAGTAACTCATGATCTTGCTTTCCTGTCCAAATATGGCGCGGAGATGCTGCTGGAAATAGCCCGTTTTCTGGCCAGCATCACGACATTCAGCAAAAAACGCAAGCGCTTCGAAATCAGAAACGTCATGGGCCCGGATGAATACCACGATAAATATCCCGGCGCTGAAACAGCCGGCCTCAATAATAACGCTTATACAAATTTTATGACCGTATGGGTATTGCGCAGCGCCATTAAATGTCTCAACATTCTGGGCAGTAAAAGAAAAGAAGAGATTTGCGAGTCGTTGAATCTCTTGCCCGAAGAACTGGAACACTGGCATAAAATTATTTCAAGGATGTATATCCCCTTTCAGGATGAAGGCATTATCAGCCAGTTTGAGGGTTACAATGATTTGCGGGAATTTGACTGGGAAGGCTACCGCGCGAAATACAAAGACATTCACCGCCTGGACCGTATACTGGAAGCGGAGGGGGATTCTGCCAACAATTATAAAGCCTCCAAGCAGGCCGATGTACTGATGCTGTTTTACCTTTTCTCCGCGGAAGAGCTGGTGGAGATTTTCCGCGGAATGGGCTATAAATTCAAACCGGACACCATTCCGGCTAATATTGACTACTACCTGCAGCGCACGTCGAACGGCTCCACGCTGAGCAATGTTGTCCACTCCTGGGTTCTGGCTCGTTCCGACCGTACACGTTCCTGGTGCCTTTTGAAAGAAGCGCTGGAAAGCGACATTTCCGATGTCCAGGGCGGCACAACCGGAGAAGGAATACACCTGGGCGCCATGGCCGGCGCCGTGGATATCGTTCAGCGATGCTTTACCGGCATCGAGTTCCGCAACAACATCCTTTATTTCAATCCGGACATTCCGGAGGAATTAAAGAGCATCTCCATGACCATCCGCTACCGGGAAAACTGGCTGGCAGTAACGTGCGATCGGGAAACATTGAAGATTGCCTCGGAAAGATGCGCCGTTGGCGTAATCATGATTGGTTTCCGCGATAATGTGCACATACTAGAACCGGGTAATTCGCTCGTTTTCGATATTGTTAAAGGGATTTTAAAGCTTGAAGTATAAACAAATAAAAGGCTTAAAAACATTTCAAAAGGAATGATTAAATGAACGCTTTCAGCATTATCGCCGGGCTCATCGGCGGGCTCGGCTTGTTTATCTACGGCATGCACCTCATGAGCGATTCGCTCAGAAAATTATCTCTTGGGCTGTTACGGTCTCTTCTGGAAAAAATAACCTCCAACCGCATAAAATCAATGTTTGTCGGCGCTTTTGTGACCGCCCTGATTCAGAGCTCCAGCGCGACCTCTGTAATTCTTATCGGTTTTTTAAATGCCGGTTTCCTTACGTTGGGCGGGGGCATTGCCATTATGATTGGCGCGAACGTGGGAACAACCATCACCGCGCAGTTAATCGCTTTTAAATTAACCGCTCTCGCTCCCATTTTCGTTTTCGGCGGAGCTGTCTATTACCTCTTCACAAAAAAAGATAAAAACAAATACAGGGGCCTGGCGGTTTTAGGTTTCGGCATGCTTTTTTTGGGACTGGCCATGATGAGCATGGCCGTCATGCCGTTTTCCGAAAATGAATCAGTAAAAAACGCTTTTCTTTCCTTCGGAAAGTATCCTTTCCTCGGCATTTTAACGGGACTTGTTCTGACCATGGCCTGGCAAAGCTCCAGCACCACAACAGGTATGGTCATCGCCTTCGCGTCCGCAGGCTTGCTTGATCTTGCATCAGCCATTTACATCATCTTCGGCATGGAAATAGGCACCTGCATAACCGCCGTTCTGGCCAGCATCGGCGGAAAAATCGCCAGTAAAAGGCTGGCTTTGAGCCATACCATTTTCAATGTCCTCGGCGTGCTTTTTGCCGTCGCGATGGCTCCGCTTTACCTGAAATATGTGCCTATGTTGTCTGACAACATTGCCCGGCAGGTGGCCAACACGCACACGCTTTTCAATGTATTCAATGCTTTAATTTTTCTGACGTTCGTGCCGCTTCTTAAAAAGCTGGTGACCATAATAATCCCCGGAGAAGACTACGTCAAAAAAGAAACCAGGCATCTGGACAATAATCTTCTTTCTCTGCCCCATCTGGCTATAAGGGCGGTAATTAAAGAAATGGTGGCCATGCTCGATATTTGTGTCGAGATGCTCAAAAAAGCGCGGAAATGTACCATAGCTTACAACCATAAATTGAGAAATGAAATTTCTTTGGATGAAGAATCCGTGGATGAAATGCAAAAGAACATCACCGAATATCTGGTGGAAATAACGAAACACGAACTGCCGGAAAAACATTCCCGTCTAATTCCTGCTCTCCTGCACAGCGTCAACGACCTGGAAAAGGTGGGGGATTATTGTGAAGGTATCGTTATTCTCGCCCAGAGAGCTTTTGAAAACAACCTTGCTTTTTCCGACGAGGCGGCAATAGAAATCGAAAAACTCTTCGAAAAGACAGAAACACTGATGAAGCAAACCAGAAAGGCGATGCAGGATAACGACCAGACGGCGGCACTCATTACTTTGAATATCGAAAAGGAACTGGACGAGCTGATAAACCAGTACAAGCTCAATCATATAAAACGGCTGGAAAATAATATTTGCATCAGCAACGCCGGCCTGGTTTTTACCGACATTCTGACCGACCTGGAAAGACTAAACGACCATTTATGCAATATCACCAAAGGCATTCTGCATCTGGGGAAAAGGTAGTTTTTTTTCGATGGTCAAGCAGTGAGTGTCGTGGATTTATAAAATTACCGCTTAAAATGCGTTATTTGTCTATCTGAAGAATGTGATATTCGACTCTACTGTGCGGATAGAGGTTTTTCATAATCCTGGTGTAACGCCGGAGTTGTTCATCGTATTTCTGCCTTAGCCCTCTCAGTGAACCGGATTTGTAATCAATGATGGTAACCAGGTCATCAGATAGAATCA
>DSAV01000190.1 GCA_011046295.1 Deltaproteobacteria bacterium
ATCTACAAGTTCCTGAACAGCCCCGCAGGAACTCCGGCGCTTGCCGGATGCGCCGGGCTTATCCAAAAACCGCTAGTTGCAGAAATTACCCTACCCCATTTTCTTCATCGCATTTAACAGTTCCTGAACGGCCGAGGCTGATTTTTTCAACGCCTGCTGTTCTTCCGCCGAAAGCTTAAGCTCAATAATTTGTTCAATGCCCTTGGCACCGAGCTTTACCGGTACGCCGACAAACAAGCTGGAAATGCCGTACTCGCCTGTAAGATACGCGGCGCAGGGCAATATTTTCTTTTTATCCTTTAAAATCGATTCGGCCATCTCCACCGCCGCTGAAGCAGGCGCGTAATAAGCGCTGCCGGTTTTCAGAAGGCTGACAATTTCCGCGCCGCCGTTGCGCGTGCGCGTAACCATTTCTTCAATGCGCCTGGCCTCGATAAGCTCCGTAATCGGCACTCCCGCCACTGTGGAAAAACGTGGCAGAGGCACCATCGTATCGCCATGCCCGCCCATAACCAGCGCGTGAATATTTTCCGCGGATACACTTAGTTCCATAGATATAAAAGAGCGGAAGCGCGCGGAATCCAGAATTCCCGCCATACCAATAACTCTTTGCTTGGGAAAGCCACTTTCCTCCATTGCCACATGGCACATCGCGTCGAGCGGATTGCTGACAATAATTAATATAGCAGCAGGGGAATATTTGACCACCTCTTTAGTTACGCTCTTAATAATACCCTTATTTGTCGCCAGAAGATCGTCGCGGCTCATGCCGGGCTTGCGTGGAATTCCCGCAGTGATAATTACGATATCGGAATTCGCCGTTGCCTCGTAGGAATTGGCTCCCGTCAAATGGGCATCATGTTTTTCAATCGGCGCGGCCTGTGTTAAATCCAGGGATTTCCCCTGCGGCACCCCCTCAATAATATCAACCACAACAACGTCACAAAGCTCTTTTTCCGCCAGCCTTTGCGCCACTGTCGCGCCAACATTACCCGCGCCAACAACAGTAACTTTCTGTTTCATTTTATTATACCTCTATTTGATTAATGTAGTTTAACTGTTTTACTTATCAACCCTGATCAACATCGCATCCCCCTGCGCGTGGCCGGAGCAGATACCACACACACCCCAGCCGCCGCCGCGGCGTTTCAGTTCGTAACCCAATGTCATCAAAATACGCGCGCCGGTAGCGCCGATCGGATGGCCGTAGGCTACCGCACCGCCGTTAATGTTAACTTTTTTAAACATTTCTTCTTTGGACATACCTAAAATGGAGCGGCAGCTCACCAGGGCTACCGCGGCAAAAGCTTCGTTAATTTCTATAACATCCATCTGATCGAGTGCCATGTCGTTTTGTTCCAGAATTTTTTTAATCGCCAATCCTGGCACGGTGGCAATATCTTTTGTCGGCTGTGATACTTCGGCATAATCCACAATGGTAAAAATAGGTTTCAGTCCCAACTCATCGGCTTTTTCCCTGCTCATAATAAGGCAAACATCACCGCCGTCATTGATACCAGGAGCATTGCCCGCAGTAACACTTCCGGGTTTTCCGGTAACCGTGCTTAAATGCCCGAATACCGGCGGCAGCTTGGTAAGTCCTTCTATGGTCGTGTCCGGCCTCGGCCCTTCGTCCTTATCCATGACAATATTTTTTTTCCCCTGCTTTACTTCCACCGGAAAGATTTCGTCATCAAGCTTGCCTTCATTCATGGCTTTGACCGCGTTCATCTGCGAATTGAGCGCCCACTCATCCTGCTCTTCTTTCGTAAACCCGAACTCGTCGGCTACTTCCGAACCGTTAATCGCCATATGGCGGTCATAGAAGGCGTCCCACAGGCCGTCATAAACCATGGAATCAATAACCCGGCCGTTGGGCAGCGCCATTTTGGCGCCCCAACGCATGTCCGGCAAAACAAAAGGACAGTTGCTCATGCTTTCCTGTCCGCCCGCGATGCAAATGTCTGCGCGGCCTAAAAGAATCATCTGAAAAGCCAAATCAATTGTTTTAATGCCGGAAGAACAAACTTTATTTACCGTGATGGAAGGAACATGTTCCGGCACGCCGGCTAAAATAGTCGCCTGCCTGCCGGGAATCTGCCCGCAGCCGGCGGGAACAACCTGCCCCATAAAGATATAATCGACATCGCCCGGTTTTACCTTGCCGTCCGTCCTGCGCAGAACTTCCTTAATCGCCAGCGCGCCTAATTCCATCGCGGTTAAATCTTTGAGCGCCCCGCCCGCGCGGCCGTAAGGAGTCCGGCACGCTTCCACGCAAACAACTTCGCGGAATTTTTTATGCGGGTTTTTCATCTTCTTTCCCATGGTGCTGAAATCCGGTTTTCTTTGCCCAAACTGCGCCACCGGCGCGTCTTTATAAACATCACCATGTTTTCTATCCAGTTTTTGCGGTATTTTTCCCATGATATTCTCCTTAACTCCGGTTTTTAATGATTATTAAATGTTAATCAATATCATCATTTTTCACGATTAAAAGGAATGGACTTTTCTTACATATAGATTTTATTTCGTCAACTATTTTAAGCTGATAAGATAATCCGATTTAATTTGACGCGGGAAAAATATCAGTATAGACAAGCGCCAAAGCTCATGTGCAAGGGGCATCAAAGCCATTTCATGAAAAATAGTTTGACGCTAAGAATAACATTACTGATTCTGCTGGTGGGTGCTGCCTCTTGGCTTTTTATATATTTTGACCTTCATTTAATATTTAAAAACAGGCCTCAGTTAATTCTCTTTATAAAGGCTTTCCACCCTTATGACGCCGTTGCTTTTGTCCTGCTGCAAATTACGCAGGTGGTGGCCGCTCCCATTCCGGGAGAATTAACGGGCTTTATCGGCGGTTATCTCTACGGCCCTTTATGGGGGACTATTTATTCAACAATCGGTTTGACACTCGGCTCGTGGATGGCTTTTATGCTGGCGCGTTTTTTCGGAATGCCGCTTCTGGGAAGATTAGTCAAAAAGGATGTGTTTGAAAAATTCGAGCATTTTATGGAACACAAGGGTATGGTTGTTTCTTTCCTGCTCTTTCTGATTCCCGGCTTTCCCAAGGATTATTTGTGCTATATTCTGGGTGTCAGCCGCATCCCCACATGGGCATTTCTGGTAATTTCCGTCGCTGGCCGCCTCATCGGCACGATTATGCTTTCCGTAACCGGCAACGTCGCCCGCAATGAACAATACTTCTTACTGGCCGTGATTGTGGGCATCGGCGCGGTGATATTTATCTTTGCTTATTACTATCGCGATAAAATTCTGGAATCTCTTAAAAAGAAAAAAGGTTAAACGCCCGATAACGGTTCCGACTTATCTCTTTTCAACGATTACATCGGCCTTTTATCGACCACACGCGCAATCTTTCCGTCCTGCTGCCGAGGTATGCTTTTCGCCTCGACCAGCTTCACATCGACATTAATACCTGTCTGGTCGCTGATGCGTTTCTTGACCGTTTCCAGAAACGAGCGCTGCTTTTGCAGTTCCAAAGAAAATATTTTATCTGTGACTTCGACAATAATCTCGACGCTGTCCATGGCGCCCTTTCTTTCCACTATAATCTGGTAAGGTGTTTCACCCTGCGCCACGCGGAAGAGAGCTTCCTCAATCTGCGCAGGAAAGATATTGACTCCTTTGATAATCAACATATCGTCTGAGCGCTGCATAACTTTCCGCATGCGCGCCAGTGTTCTGCCGCAGTCACATTTTGCATAATTAAGAGAGGTAATGTCGCCTGTCCGGTAACGAATCATGGGGAACGCCTCTTTAGTGAGCGTCGTAAGCACCAGTTCGCCTGATTGCCCCGGAGACAGAACCTTTCCCGTATCAGGATCAATAATTTCCGGAATGAAAGAGTCCTCGTAAATATGCAAACCATTTTTACATAAACACTCACCGGCCACGCCGGGACCGATTACCTCAGAAAGGCCGTAATTGTCCGTGGCGGTCAGCATCAGTCTGCGTTCGATTTCCGCGCGCGTTTTTTCAGACCAAGGTTCTCCACCGAAAAGTCCGGTTTTTAAATTAAGGGCGTTGGGATTGATACCCAGCTGCTCCATACGCTGTGCCAGAGCCAGAGCGTAACCGGGGGTGCTGACCAGCGCCGTGGTTTTATAGTCCTGCATAATTGTAATCTGCTTGTCTGTATTGCCCGTACCCATGGGAATCACGGAAGCGCCGATTGCCTCCGCGCCGTAATGCATGCCGAAAGCTCCGGTAAAAACACCGTAACCGAAAGCTATCTGCACCAGATCGTCATGCGTCACACCGGCGGCTGTCATCAGTCGCGCCACAAGGTCAGACCACATTCTTATGTCGTTTTTCGTGTAACCGGCAACAATAGGTTTGCCCGTAGTTCCCGATGAAGAGTGGATTCGCACAACTTCCCTCAGCGGCACGGCAAACATCCCGTAGGGATAATTAATCAGCAAATCTTCTTTTGTGGTAAAAGGGATTTTGGCCAGATCTGAAAGCGAACGGACATCTTCGGCAATTATACCCAAAGCATCAAAAGTTTTTCGGTAATGGACAACATTTTTATGAACACGATTCATCACGGCCTGTAAACGTTCCAGCTGAAGCTGTTCCATTTCATCCCGCGACATGCATTCGTTTTTTTCATCCCAGATACTCATAAAAATACCTCCCCGCAAATTGTAAAGAAGCGCTTAAAAAAACAATTCTTTTTCATACGAACCCAAAACCGGCTTTTACCTCTCCCATATTTCTTTTTTATCTTTACCCAGATACGCCCTCTGAACTTCTTTGTTTTCCATAAGACCGGACGCAGTGCCCTCCAGAATCAGCCGGCCTGTCTCCAGCACGTAGCCGCGGTCAGCCAGTTTCAAAGCTGCCCGCGCGTTTTGTTCGACCAAAAGAATTGTCGTGTTTTTCTCTTTCGACAAATTTCCGATTACCTCAAATATTTCTTTTACCACCATCGGCGCTAATCCCATGGAAGGCTCATCAAGGAGCAAAAGCTTCGGCCTGGCCATAAGCGCCCGGCCGATGGAAAGCATCTGTAATTCACCGCCCGACAAAGTTCCCGCCAATTGCTTTTTCCTCTCCCTAAGGATGGGAAAAAGGCTGTAAACCATCTCGGCAGTTTTTTTTGTCTGTTCTTTTTGCGCTTTCGTCCGGTGATATAAATACGCGCCCAGCTCCAAATTGTCCTCCACGGAAAGAGGCTTAAACACCTGCCGCCCTTCCGCAACCTGAGATATGCCCATTTTAACTATCCGGTGGGCTGCAAGATTGCCTATGGGAACATCCTGAAAAAGAATTTCGCCGCTGCGCGGCGTCACTATTCCCGACAAGGAATTGAGCAGCGTGGTTTTTCCGGCGCCGTTCGCGCCGATTAAGGTGACAATTTCACCTTCCTGCATGTGCAGGGATACATTTTTCAGCGCGTGCACCTGCCCATAGTAAGTATTTATGTTTTTAATCTTAAGCATTTTTTCTCTTAAGAACGTCCGCTTCAAGCGGAAATTAACTTTCTCCCAGATAAGCGGAAATCACCGCGGGATCTTCCTGAACTTCGCGCGGCGTTCCTTCGGCAAGCTTTTTACCCAGGTTCAAAACAACAATGGTTTCACAAATATCCATGACCAGCTCCATGTCATGTTCCACCAGCACCACGGTTATACCGGCCTTCCTTATTCGGCGGATAAGGAAGGCTAGCTCACGCGTCTCATGGCTATTTAAGCCCGCTGCCGGCTCATCCATCAAAATAATGCGCGGCTCAATTGCCAGCGCCCGCGATATTTCCAGCAGTCGGCTCTTGCCGAACGGTAAACTGTCCGCCCGCATATCGGCAAGCCCGGCCAAATTCGTGAATTCCAGCCAGTTCATGCTCTTTTCTCTGATGAGTTTTTCTTCTTTAATTTGTCCGGGAAATTTAAAAGCGCAGCCCAGAAAACCGCTGCTGCTTTTAGTATGTAAGCCGACCATGACATTCTCCAAAACGGTCATCTTGCCGAACAATTCCACGTTTTGAAACGTGCGCACCAGGCCGAGTTCGGCGAGATATTCCGGAGGCAAGAGAGAGATATTTTTTTCTTCCAAATGAACAGTGCCCGAAGTCTGCGTGTAAAGTCCGGTAATAACGTTAAACAATGTGGTCTTTCCCGCGCCGTTCGGCCCGATGATTCCGGTTATCGAACCGGCCTTGACGCCAACCGAAACATCATCCAGAGCGGTCAGGCCGCCGAATACTTTTGTTATGTTATCCACTCTAAGCATTCCCGCTAATTTTTCCTTTCAGGTGCGCGGCGGCTTTCATCCAAACTGTCTCAAACCCGCTGATCAGGCCGCCGGGCATAAACATATTCATGACAATCAGCAGCAGCCCGTAAATTACTATGTCATAATCGTGAAGAGCGCGCAGAAATTCCGGCAATATTGTCAGAATTGCAGCCCCCAGAAATGAACCATAAATACTGCCCAAGCCGCCCACAACAACCATCGTCACGAGTTCCACGGAAAAAACAAAACCGAAAGACGCCGGAGAAATAAAAGTCATAATATGAGCGTAAAGACTGCCGGCCAGAGCGGAAATGAACGCGGAAACAGTGAATATTTGCGCCTTTAAAACACGAGCTTTTATCCCCATGACCCGCGCGGCCACCTCCGAGCCGTGGATCGCTCTGAGCGCCCGGCCGATGCGCGATTGAGATAAGTTGATGGATAACAACATAATCACAAGAGTAATTATCCACACCAAATAATAATTACTCAAATCATTGTCAAAAACCACGGGGCCGATATTTAGAATCGGTATGCCGGGCAAACCCGAGGGGCCGCCAGTCCAGCTGACGGTTTCATTGAAAATTATATAAAAAATTATACCAAAGCCCAAAGTTGCCATGGCCAGATAATGGCCTTTCAACTTTAAAATGGGAAATCCGATAACAAAGGCGATAGCCGCGGCGCAAAACGCTGCCATAAGTATTACCAGCCACGGGTCAAGGCCGAAGCGGGTGGTAAGTATTCCGGAAATGTAGGCGCCCATGCCGAAGAAAGCCGCATGCCCCAGCGAAATCTGCCCCGCGTATCCCATCAACAGATTAAGCGCCACGGCGAGCATGGTGTGTATGCCGACAAAAACCATCACATTCAAAAGATAACTGCCCTTTAAAAAAAAGGGGGTTATCAATAAAGCAAAAGAAAAGATTATAAAAATGACTATTTCGCGTTTTTCTTTGGTCATTTTTTTACCGCAATGTTTACCAAAACACCTTTTTCCTAATGACGCTTTCAGCAGGGAAGCGCCGTCTTACACTCTTTCCGTCTCTTTTTTTCTGAACAATCCTTCGGGGCGAAAAACCAAAATCAAAAGCAGAACAATAAACGCAATCGCGTCCTTGTAGCTGGCGGATATAAAACCCGCGCCCAGCGCTTCTAGCAAGCCAAGCAAAAGCCCTCCCATTATGGTACCCATGCCGCTGCTCATGCCGCCGATAATAACCGCGCAAAAACCCTTTAATCCCAACATAATTCCCACGTCATAGGATACCATGGTAAGAGGAGCGATGATTACTCCGGCCATGGAACCGATAGCCGCGCTGACCGCGAAGGAAAGCATAACCATAATTTTCACGTCAATACCGACCAGACTTGCCGCCGGCGGGTTGTAAGCGCAGGCGCGCATTGCCTTGCCGACGATGGTGTGATTAAAAAAAAGCTTGCTGCCGATAATAATCAAAACGGCCACGGCAAAAATCCAGAGGTGCTGAGGCATCATTGTCGCCCCGGCAATATAAATTGGCTCTTCTCCGGAAAAAGCAGGCAGGGCGTGAGTGTCTTTCCCCCAGAAAAGCATCGCCGCGCCGCGAATGAAAATACTGGCGCCGATAGTGATTATAATCAGACGGATTGTCGAAGCATTCTTAAGCGGCCTGATGGCCAGGCGCTCAAATGAAATGCCCACAAGCGTGGCAATAAGAATAGAAAGAATTATTGACGGAAAAAGGGGAAAGCCGCAGAAAACCAGAAAAAAAAGGGTCAACATGCCGCCAAGCATCACAAACTCGCCTTGAGCAAAATTGATAATGCCGGTGGCGTTATGTATAATGGCAAAACCGAAACCAATCAGCGCATAAATAGAACCGTTGGAAAGCCCAGATAAAATATATTGAAAAAGTTGCTGATAATTATCCATCTATTGATTCATTCACCAGGCAAATATCAATGCGGCGCGGGCAATCACTACTCCCGCGCCGCCTTCTTTTAATTATTTCAGCCAGATAGCAAGTATATTATTCAATCAGCTTCCAGTTGCCTTTTTTAATCTGCACCAGAACAAAAGCGTCCTGCGTTAATCCGGCATGATCATCTTTGGAAAAATTAAACGTTCCCCCGATACCGGCAAAGTTTTTTGTTTTTTCAAGTTCATTGCGGATTGCCGCAGGTTTTGCCCCACCGCGTTCAATGGCGCCTTTAAGCAGCATGATCGCATCCCACGCGTGACCGCCGAAATGATCCCCGTCAACGTTGTAGCGCTCACGGTAACTGTTTACGTAGCTCAGCAGCGCCTTTTTCTGAGGATCACTGTCCGGCAGCTGATCGGCCACAATAACACGGCCGGAAGGAAGAATAATTCCCTCCGATGCATTTCCGGCAAGCTCAATAAATCTTTTCGATGAAACACCATGGCTCATATATAAAGGTATTTTAATACCCAGCTGCCTGGCGTTTCTGGCCACAACGGCCGGGCCGGGATTGGTTCCCCAGCAGATAATCGCCTGTGCTTTGCTGCCGCGGATTTTGGTTAACTGTGCCGTCATGTCCGTATCTTTCGGCCCGTAAGTTTCATCCGATATTATGTCGATACCGAATACCGGAGCTTTTAGCCTGAGCTGTTCACGCCCGGAAGAGCCGAATCCGTCCGACACGGTAATTATCGCCACTTTGCTTATTTTCTTTTCTTTCATGTGGGCGTAGATTCTGGAAACGGCCAGGACGTCATTCTGCGCCGTTTTAAAGACCCATTTCTTTACCGGATTGGTTATCTTGATTCCCGCCGCGCAGGATATCAGCGGAATTTTGGCTCTTTCCACAACAGGAATTACCGCCATGCTGTCGCCGGTGGTGCTGGGCCCGATTATAGCTACAACCTTGTCGCTTTTTATCAGCCTGTTGGCGGCCTGCACCGCTTTCGTCGCGTCGCCCTGAGTGTCATAAACGATAAGTTCGAGCTTGCGGCCGTTTATTCCGCCGTCTTTGTTAATTTCCTCCACCATCATCTGCGCGGTATTGCGTTCCGGCTCGCCCAAAAATGAAGCAGGCCCGGTAACGGAAAACAAAGCGCCTATTTTAATGGGAGGAGCGGCAAATGAAGTAGCGGCAAATAAAACAAACAGTATCGAAACAAAAAGAAATCCAAAAAAATTTTTTGACATAAAAGCCTCCTTTTTTATGCTGCCCGTAATCTGTCAACTGCTAAAAATATCATTGATTTTCAAATGCTTATAAAGCACAGATGCAATTGCGTGTCAAATAAAAAAACCGCTAAACACAAGCGATATCAGGCAGTTTTTTTTAAAATCATTTTCAGTTATTCTACGAAACAACGGGAATTTTCACGGTAAATGTCGTGCCTTTTCCTTCCGTGCTTTCCACCGATATATCCCCTTTGTGCTGCTGAATAATTTCATAGGAAATACTCAACCCCAGTCCCGTCCCCTTGCCCACTTCTTTGGTTGTAAAAAATGGCTCGAATACCTTCGTTATTTTTTCAGGGGAAATTCCTTCGCCCGTATCGGATATGGAAACCCAGATCTCTTTCCTGGTTCCCCACGTTTTTATTTTTATTTCACCTTTTTCGGCAATCGCCTGGGAGGCATTGAGCAAAAGGTTGATAAAAACCTGGCTTAACTGCTGGGGATAACATTTTGTGGCCGGAATTTTACCGTAATCTTTATGGAGTGTGGCCTTATGTTTCAGCTCATTCCAGACGATGTTGATGCTTTGTTCCAGGCATTCGTTGATATCCGTTTTTCTGTAATCCGCGTCATCGACACGGGAAAAACGATTCAGGCTCTGAACAATCTTTTGCACTCTTTCCGTGCCGTCAAGGGATTCCTGAACCAGTTTTTGCACATCTTCCATAAGATAATCGATTTTTAATTGCTTGCGTTTTTTCCCCATCTTATCAGCCACATCAGGAGATTTGAAACCTTTAATTATGTCAGTTTGTGCCTGCATAAAATCGATGAATCTTCCGATATACTTATTGAGCGTCCCCAGATTACTGGCAATAAATGATACCGGATTATTTATTTCATGCGCCACTCCCGCGGCCAGCTGACCGATGGAAGCCATTTTTTCCTGCTGGATGATTTTAGCCTGGGTAGTTTTTAATTCTTCGTAAGCCGAGCCCAATTTTTCCAGGGTTATCTGGACATTTCTTCTGCTTTCTTCAAGCTCCTTGTTTTTCTTAATCAATTCATCACGGCTTTTCTTCAGGGCTTCCTCCACACGTTTACGCTCGGTAATATCACGGGAAATACCGCGGAAACCGACTATTTTCCCCGAGGAATCCCTGCGCAACGACGCGGATGTTTCCACGTACCTTTTTGTTTTGTCTTTCCTGATAATTTCATACTCCTGCACCATGCCCGGAATTCCTGTCTTATAAATTTCATTGTAAACCTTGAAGCATATTCCGGCATTTTCTTTATCCGTATATTGTTTGTAGTTCAGGCCCAGCGACTCTTCAGGGGGATAGCCGAATATTGTGCATATAGAATCGTTGAAAAAGGTGGTATTGCCGGCAAGATCCAGTTCAAAATAGCCTTCTTCCATTTCATCCAGAATCGTCCGGTATCTTTCTTCCGAGAGGCGCAGGGCGTCTTCCATTTGTTTGCGTGCGCTCACGTTACGCGTGATTCCCCGAAAACCTATTGGCCTGCCTAGTTCGTCCCTGAGCAGCGATGCCGAAATTTCATTAAATACTTTTGTTTTGTCTTTCCTGACGGCTTCCATCTCCAGCGCTTTTATAGGTTCTCCAGTTCTGTACAATTCCATAAAAGCCTGAAATGTTCTTTTATATGTTTCCTCATCCTGATATTTCCTCGAATTCATCCCCATCATTTCTTCTCTGGTATAGCCGAGATTTCTGGCTTCCGCGTCATTGAAAAAAGTGTAATTGCCCTGAAGATCGATTTCGTAGTATCCATCGTCGATGCTTTCCAGAATCGTCCGGTATTTTTCTTCGCTTTTGCGCAATTCTTCTTCCATTTTTTTACGTTCGGTAATATCGCGGGATATGCTGCTGAATCCGACAGGCTTCCCCTGCGCATCCGTCATCAACGTTGATGACAACTCGTAGATTCCCTTGGTGCCGTCTTTTCTGATGCATTCGACTTCCAATGATTTTGCCGGTTTGCCTGTGTTGTAAATTTTGATGAAACTCTTGAGTGTCTTTTTGTAATTTTCCTCATCCTGAAATGCGCGGGCGGTGGCGCCAATTAATTCCTCGTGTGAGTATCCCAGGTGTTCGGGAATCACTTTGTTCGCGAAGGTATAGCGGCCGGATAAATCCATCTCCAGATAACCGTCCTGCATGGTTTCAATGATCGTCCGGTATTTCTCCTCGCTGGCGCGCAAAACTTCCTCGGCTTTTTTACGCTCCGTAATATCACGGGAAACACCCCTAAACCCGATGGGTTTGTCCTGCGCGTCTTTGATTAAAGACGCGGACATTTCGTAATATCCTTTAGTTCCGTCTTTTTTTCTATATTCCGCGGCGAGCGCCTTTATTGGTTCTCCTGACCTGTAGAGTTCCCTAAAGGCCTGTGACGTTTTTCGGGCGTTTGCTTCATCTTGTGGCCGCCGGCTGTCGCTTCCGATTAACTCCTCTCTGGTATAACCCAGGTGCCGGCAAATTGCGTCGTTGACAAATGTGTATTTTCCGCTCAGGTCAAGTTCAAAATAACCGTCCTGAATGCTTTCAATAATCGTTCGATACTTCTCTTCATTTTTGCGTAATTCTTCTTCTATTTGCCGGCGCGCAGTGACATCGCGTGAAACCCCCCGGAAGCCGACGGGTTTGCCTTTATCATCCCTGATGAGCGAAACGGAAGTTTCATGAATTACTTTGTTCCCCTCTTTGGTGAACGATTCGAGCTCCACCGATTCTATGGGTTTGCCCGTTTTGTAGAGTTCCCGGTAAGGCTGGTACAGTTTTTCGGCAGCTTCCTGGCTGGTGTGTATTCTGTAGTTCTTGCCGATCAATTCTTCCTTTGTGTATCCTAAAAAGCGGCAATTGGATTCATTGGCAAATATATAGTTTCCTTCCAGATCAAGCTCAAAATAGCCTTCCCTGATGCTTTCCAGAATGTTCCGGTATTTTTCCTCGCTTTGACGCAATGCTTCCTGCTGTTTTATGCGCTCGGTCACATCCCTGACCACGCCCCTGAAACCCACCGGATTACCGGAGGAATCTTTCAGTAATGAAGCAGATGTCTCCATGTGCCTTTTCTCCCCGTCCTTCCTGATAATCTCATAATCGACTATTTTTGTGGGTATTCCCGTCTTGTAAATTTCATTGAAGCCCGCGAAAAGCTTTTTCGCGTTTTCTTTATCCGTGTAGTTTTTATAACTCATCCCTGTCATTTCTTCGCGCGAATACCCTAAAATGCGGCATAAGGAATCATTATAAAAAGTATAATTACCGGCCAAATCTACCTCGTAATATCCTTCCGTGATACTTTCCAGAATGTTTCTGTATTTTTCTTCGCTTATGCGCAGGTCCTCATCGCTTTGTCTGCGAGAAAACTTTCTGCGTTCAAAATCAGCTGACATCTTGTTCCTCTAAAAT
>DSAV01000149.1 GCA_011046295.1 Deltaproteobacteria bacterium
CGGTTCATGGGAACAAGAAAAGGCAGCATCGCGTCCATCTGTTTAATGGTTTCGGGAGGCATGCTCTTCATCATGTCTGTCCAGATCATTCCCGGGGCGATGGCGTTTACATTTATCCCTTTGGGACCAAGTTCCTTAGCGGCGGTTTTGGTCATACCGATAACGCCCGCCTTGGTAGCGGAATAGTTGAGCTGGCCGGCGTTTCCCAGCGCGCTAGTGGAAGAAATATTGATAATTTTGCCGTATCCTTTTTCCCGCATAAAAATCCCCGCGCACTGAATACCGTAAAAAACACCTGTAAGATTGACAGCGACAACCTGATTCCATTGCTCATCCGTCATCTTATGGAGTATTGCATCCCTCGTAATTCCGGCATTGTTTACCATAATGTCCATAGTGCCAAATTCCTTCACTGCCGTATCCACCAATTTCTGCACAACATCCCGCGATGCCACGGAACCGATAACTGCAACAGCTTTGCCGCCTTGCGCCTTGACTTTTTCCACAACACTTTTCGCGTCTGCCTCGTTTACGTCATTGACGACAATTTTGGCGCCTTCGGCGGAAAAGCGCAGAACAATTCCTTCGCCGATGCCGCGTCCTGAACCGGTAACTACAGCCACTTTGTCGTTTAATCTCATTTCACCCTCCTTAATAATATCGGAATATTTTCACTAAATTTATAAATTAACTCGACACCAATTACAACCATAAGCTTCATTTTTCTCTCAAAAATATTTTTGCTTTTTATCATTGGTGTTGATTATCGATAATTTTTGATATATTCTATAGGCAACCATAAACACAATTTGAAAGGAGAAGACGTTATGGAATTTAAAAAAACCATGCAGGAAATATTCGATAAGGGTACTGATCTTTCAAAAAAAACATACGAAAAGGCCAAAGAATTAGGTGAGCTAGGCATCACGCAAGTGGAAATTATTACCCTGCAGCACAAAATGGCCAGGCAAATAGGCAAACTGGGCACTATCGCCTACAATCATCTGTCCAAAGAAAAAACTTCTCTGAGAAAAGATACAAAGGGCGTTCCCTCGCTGATGAAGGAAATTAAGGATATAGAACAGAAAATCAAGCTCAAAGAAAAAGAATTAAAACCAAAAAAAAGCACATGAAGGGAATCAGAAGTGAATTTATCGCAGTTTTCCCTGGAAGGAAAGGTGGCTCTGGTCACCGGCGGCAGCCGCGGCATCGGGCGTGCCAGCGCTCTGGCCATGGCTGATGCCGGCGCTCATGTGGTGGTAAGCAGCCGGAAAATCGCCGACCTGGAACCGGTAGCCGAAGAAATCAAAGCTAAAGGGGTTAAATCTCTGGCAATAGCCGCGCACAACGCTAAGATAGAAGAATCACAGGCTCTTGTTGAACGCGCGGTGAAAGAATTCGGGCGTATTGATATATTGATGAACAACGCCGGAACAAATCCATTTTACGGGCCGCTTATGGACCAGGATGAAAAAACTTATGATGTCACGATGAATGTAAACCTGAAGGGTATATTATTCTTGAGTCAGTTTGCGGCAAAGATTATGAAAGGCCAGGGAGGCGGATCCATCATTAATATTTCCTCTATCGGTGGCTTGCGGGCGGGTGATCTGGGTGTTTATTCCGTTACCAAGGCCGCCCTGATTATGCTTACCGAGGTTATGGCCAAGGAATGGGGCCAATATAACATCCGGGCCAACGCCATCGCGCCGGGAATAATAAAAACGCGCCTGAGCGAAGCCTTGTGGAAAGATCCGGATGTGAATAAAAAAGCCCTGGGACAGATTCCCATGATGCGGCTTGGTGAACCCGAAGAGATAGCCGGAGCGGTTGTCTTTCTGGCCTCGCCGGCAGGAAGTTATATTACGGGCGCGACCCTGGTAATCGACGGAGGAAGAATTCACGGAGAACCTGCTCATTTAAATAAATAATGACCGGGGATTTTCTCAACTATTGTTAATGCTCAATATTCTGATATTTTAATCTAAGCCGCTGTTTCAAAGTAAACATCAGTTATACCGTCGAGAAGCTGGAGGGCGGTTATTTTTACCGCAATAATTTCCGCATCCCTATCAGAACAAAATTCTGAAAGGTAGGGATGTTTTTCTATCAAAAGCCGCCTGATATTTTCCTTTTTTCCCGGCGCAAAATCATTGTAAAATCTTCCGGCCATCGTAAGCCCCCAGGACTTGCTTGGGCTTTTTTCATGATTTGTTTCACGTGAATCAATCAAAAGGCTCGCGGAAGGATTTTTTTGTAAGATTTTGATATTTTTTGGTATTTCGTTTAGTCACCATATAAATATCGCGGAATTCTTCATCTGTTACATAAGACATTAAACAGCAGTGAGGGAAAGTACCACTCACTGTAGCCAGAACACAGAAACGGTTATTTTTTATAAATTCTTGAATATCCGCTCACATAAGCAAATGAGGTTGCGTATCTCAAAGCCCGGAAACTGCCGCGCATTTCAGCGGCAATTGCCCGGATATCATCGGCAAAAAAATCCCAAAAAGCGGATTATTGCGCCCCGCCCCCCGAAACAAATCCTTTTGAAGGAGGCCCCGTATCCGCAGGAGTTCCGGCAATTTGCGCCAGATAAGCGGCGCCGAGTTTTTTGAGGTGGTCTGTCACATTATCAAAATAATTGTAATGCGCCTGTTCTTCATCGGTAATTGTTTCAAAAATTTTCATGCTGACGCTGTCGCCGTTTTCCCGGCAGACCAGGAGGAATTTATTGTAAGCATCAATAGTATCGTCCTCGAGCTTGGCGTCGAAATTGAAAACAACATCAATTTTCTGCGCTTTGGATACTTTGCCGTCCAATTCCGTTGTCGGCTCGCCACCCAGTTCCTTAATACGCTCTGCGAACATCTCCGCGTGTCGCATTTCGTCAATGGCAATGAGCTTAATTTTAGCGGCTAGATCCCCGTAGTCCATATCGTCCAGATTATAGTGCTGGTTCATGTACTGATGAATGGCGTAAAGCTCCATTGACCTGGCTTTGTTCAAAACATCTATGACTTTCTTTTTTTTCATTTCTCTCGAATTTTGAACCATATTTGACCTCCCTGAATTAAATACTGCGTTGGCTTAAAAGCGAGCCTATTGTCCATCTACTCCAACCTGAAAGGCTCCGGCCCCTCGTTCCAATCGAACAGTATCGCCGCGTTGGAAGTAATGTCGCGAATAATAAAGACATAGGAATCCACATCGTCAGAAGCATCTTTCACCGGCTGCACGTTCAAAGAGAATATCCCTGGTTTGCCCGCATCCTGGCTTTTAACTATAAAATAATTGCTGTTGTGGTGAGGGTATATGTCTTTTTTAAACATCTTTTTGAAATGAGTTAAAATATTTTCGGGATCTTCCTTCATTCCCAGAATATCTTTGGCTTTGGCGTTTGTAACTATGGGCAAAAAGTTGTTATCAGTTATAATTATTCCCTCATCAAGCCTGTTTACTATGTTGAGCAGTTTTCGTTTTTCAAATATTTGGTTTCTCAAAGAAGCAAGCTTGATTTGAGAACTTACCTTGACCAGTAATTCATCAACATCGAAGGGCTTGGTAATAAAATCATCAGCGCCAAGTTGCAGTCCTTTCAGACGGTTTTCCTTGTCCGCCAGTCCCGTAATAATAATGACCGGCAGGGATTGTAATTTTTTGTTTTCACGAATGCTTTTCAAAACGTCAAAGCCGGAAATTCCCGGCATCATGACGTCAAGCAAAACTAAATCGACTGATTCCTTTCTTAATATATCGAGGGCATCTTCCCCGTTCTCCGCCTTCAAAACGTCGTAACCCTTGTCCTGAAGAAGCCCGCAATAGAACTCTCTGTTCATTTTTTCGTCATCTATGGCGAGAATAGTTTCCTGCATTGATGAAAGCCTCCGTGCCGGCTGGAGCTGTTGCCCGGTTTAATCTCTTTCACGCCATGGAGTATAAAAAGAACTGACTTGCCTGTCAATGGAATAATAGACGTTAAAATCTTATTTGCCGCGGTTATTTTTGTGATTACTGATTCTTGTAAAATACGCCTGAAGAGAAATCTTGAACAGAACAAAAGGAAATCAATCGGCGCCGGCTCAGTTGCAGAAAATCCGTCCGTCAGGTGTATGTTCCTGAACTTCATTAGCCACAAAAACCAGTTTAGTTAAGACTTCTTCCACCTTTTTACTTTTTGTCGATTCGATGACTTCGTTGATTGTTCCGTAGCGGGACAACTCCTCTAGCGTGATAACGGTAGGGGCAACCATATTGAAACTCCCCCTTCGATATTTTTCCAGCGCGTCAGCGGGCGTAATCCACAGATGCTTCGTTACCTCGTCTCCGTCATGCAGAGCTTTTTGGTTTGGCGGCGCTGGAGCAACGAAAAACCTCGTGTCGTAGCGCATCGGAGACAACTCGGGTGTGATCCAGCGGGAAAAGTAATAAAGCCTGTCCAAAGCCAGGATAAGTTCTTCCTTTTCCAGTATATTCAAGAGGCTGAGATCGCCGCTGTTAATTTTTTTTCTGTAAGAGCAAAATTTCTCTTGCTTATCCTTTTGATCCAACGCGAAAGGCGACCCATCATTTCGATCAGCAAGCAAAAGTCCTGCTTCTTCAAAAGTTTCCCGGATAGCGGCAATCCAGACACCCAACGCCGCGGAAGGCGAATGCACCTCTCCATCAAGAGCGGACATGGCTTTCATTAAATCCTGTTTTCCGCAATATTTTTCTATCTGAGGCAGGCAATCTTCTTTTTCAACTTTGCCGCCGGGAAAAACGTAAACACCGGGCACAAATGCGCTCTTGGAGCTTCTCAAAACCATCAGAACCTCGAAATCCCGGCTATTATTTTTTTCTGCTTCACGCAACAAGATTACTGTTGCGGCATCTGATGGTTTTATATTCATTTAACATCCAAACAAAAAAGAAACAAGCTATCCTTGTCCATTTAAAAGAATTGGAAACATCTTCTGATTTATATTGTTTTTAAAAAATCTCTTGTTTATTAACCGATAAATCGAAAAGTGATTAAAACACTAAGGCCTTGCGCTATCATCAATTAGCCATAACCAGCTTTTTTTCCAGCAAAGATGACTTGCCCAGGGCAATCTTGAAATATTCCAGCATCAATTCATCAATCATCTGCTTTCGTGAAGTATCGACAAGGCTCATTTGGTTTTTTACTTCTGTTTTTTTGATTATTCCACTTTCCAAAGCCAACGATTCGCGCGCATGATGCAGTTGTACGTATTTATCCCGCAAATCCTCTTTAGGTAATGATGAAAATCTCCGATATGCGGAAATAATACGTCCCGGCTCCGGCAGGCTGGCTGATTCAAAGATTGCCTTAGTATTGCGGGCGAATCTTTTTATACCGTTTATAACGTGGCTTGGCTGGGCAAAATTAATTCCCGACCAGCCTGCCCTTATCCACTGAAAAACACCGCCGCGAACCACAGTCCCGGAAGTGCCTGTCTGAACATAAACACCAACTGCAAAAAAATCATAAATATATGACTTCACCCATCCCAGACCTGCTTTAGCTGATCCCGGCTTCCCTGAGTAATAATAATTCCAGTCATCATCGTCGCCCAGAATAACTCCTTTTTTACCAACGCCGGATTGGTCAATTTGCTTGGAAATGGCAACAAGAACCTGCCTGCCCTCGTAATTAAAATGAATAAGGGTTCGTCTCAAGTCATATTCATAATAAACACCGGTCGTAAGATCGGGAGTAATCACATCGCGCTGCAATCCGTGAATTACAAATGGTTTAGCCGCCGGTGACATCATTTTCCATACAGCAGGAAGTTCTCCTGTGACATTCTTCCAAAGTGAGTAGCGCAGGGATGACGGGCTGGTCAGCACGAATGGAATTTGGCTGCTGTAGGAATAGCGCAGGAAGCGGGCAAAACCGACTCTGGTATCAAATTCATGATAGCCTCCTGTGGAATCGTAATGTTTCGGCAGGAAAACATCCTTTCGTTGCTTGGCGCTGAGAACGTAATCCACAAGAGTGGTAATGGCATTTTGATCCAAGCCGTTATTCGGATTATCGCAAAACTCAACAAGCTTCATAGCCGCGGCGGGCACAGGGCTGGAAGCGTCCAGGGCATAAATTGACCGGGGGATGGATGTTGCCAAAAACAATACAGCCGTCATTAACAGCAGGCAACAGAAGCTACGAGGATTTTTCCGCTTCCTTACTTTCATATTCCACATTTTCTCTTAAATTATCGTTTATCCTTTTCAGGTGCTTTTCAACGCTTCGCGATGAGCTTGTTACGCCCAACGGCATTTTTATTAAAAAATGTTGCCGACGATTATTTATCTACAAGGCATGCTGACAACAAAGTTATGTATTTTAATACCATAGATACCGTATTAATTCAATCGTATAAAGGATTGCGCGTCCTGCGCTTGATTTATCTTTTGGTTTATCGTAATAATAATCAAGTATTGCACAAATATAATTGACGGTGCGCCCCTAAAAAACCATGCAAAAAAAACAGCTGATGTATGAATAAAAATTCGAATCCGCCATCAGGCCCGCTCGATAGAATCCGAATTCTTGATTTGACCAGGCTATATCCCGGCCCTATGGGTACGATGATGCTTGCCGATATGGGCGCGGATATTATCAAAATCGAAGATATGAATTCCCCCGATTATATGCGCCATTATCCTCCCTATCTTTCTTCTGAATCAGCGGGATTTCTGGCGGTAAACCGCTCCAAGCGCAGCTTTGCTGTAAATCTCAGCGTGAAAAAAGGTGTGAAACTTTTCTTCTCGCTGGTTAAAACGGCAGACATAGTGGTCGAACAATTCAGGCCGGGTATCATCGACAAAATGGGCATAGGTTATGAAGCTGCCCGTAAAATAAAAGAGAACATCATTTATGTTTCCGTGACCGGCTATGGACAAAACGGTCCCTATGCCTCGCACGCGGGACACGACATAAATTATATCGGCTATTCCGGCATCCTTTCGTCTACCGGGACGAAAGAATCTGGGCCGGTCCTTCCCGGTGCGCAGATTGCCGACGTGGCGGGCGGCGCGTACATGACCGTTGTCGCCTGCCTTTCCGCCCTTTGGGCCAGAGAAAAAACCGGCCGGGGACAAAAAGTTGACGTTGCCATGCTCGATGCCATTCTTCCCCTGATGACGCTGCAGATGGCACATTATCAGGCTGCGGGCATCCAGCCGGAGCCGGGAAAAGCGGTACTGTCCGGCGGACTTGCCTGTTATGAAGCCTATCGATGTGCCGACGGAAAGTTTATTGCGTTAGGCATTCTGGAAGAAAAATTCTGGAAAAATTTCTGTGAGATGGCGCACCGCCCTGAGTGGCTGGGCAGGCAATTTGTTATCGGAGAAGAAGCGGATAAACTGCGCCGGGCTATTTCCGCCTTTTTTCTTACAAAAGAAAGAGACGAATGGATTCATGATGCCGCAGGCTATGATCTCTGCCTGACACCGATTTTAGAAATCTCAGAAATCGAAAACGACCCTCAACTCAAGGCGAGAGATATGATTGTCGAACAGACTCACCCGCTTTGCGGCAAAATCAAGACTATCGGCGTTCCTTTGAAGTTTTCCGAAACACCGGCCACGCCGGGCGCACCCGCTCCTTTGCTGGGCAGAGACACGCAATCAATTATGAAGGAAATCGGCTACACGCAGCGCGATATTAGCGCCCTGGCAAAGGAAGGCGTAATACTCATCGCCGAAAATCACAAGGCGACATAGCTTTCCAGAAACCTATAGTTTTTCAAAAATTACCGCTTTATTTTTTCCTGAGCAGGTCACGCACACCTTCCAGAACCTGGCCTTTCTCTTCCCCGAGAAGCTCTTTTCCGGCTTTGATCCCTGCCTCTGTTAAAATACCGGCGGCTGAACTTTTAACAATTTTACCGAGAGAATCCAGCCGCGGATGCACCAGGCTGACTTTTGTTCTTGCGGTAGTTCCTCCAACCTTGAATTTCAAATCGATTACGCCGTCTTTGTTCAGCAGCGGCTGCATGGCGGTTTCGGCAAGCTGATTTGCGTCCGTGTATTTTTTAACCTCGGGGTTTTTTATCACCGAGTTGATTTTTCTGGCCAGCTCCGCTTTGACTTTTTCATTAATCTCCTCTTTCATCAGCATGTTCAGCTTAACAGCAAGAGCTTTGGAATTTGTGTTCATGTTTCCGTCAAAGAGAAACTTTGCTTGTTCGAGCTCCAGCCGGCCGTTGGAAATCTGGGCGTTACCTGCTTTATAGCGCAGGTCAGCGCCGTTATTGCGCGAATTGCTCCATTTCTGTGTTCCTTTTAAAAACGAAATATACTGCCCCAGATAATCGCCTAAAATAGGGATAGTTGCGATAGAATTAAACACCTGCAGGCCGGTTACTTCTCCTTCGGGCAAGGAAAGATGAAGAATCAGCTCCGGATCCAGCATCCTTGTTTTTGCATCAAACGGTATTATCCTTCCTGACGTATCCATAGTAATATCGAAACTCTGAACACTGCCCGTTTTCATCGGCCCGACGGTTTTCAAACCCATGCCCATTTTCAACTTGATTATGTTTTTTTTATCCAGATCCTTGGAATCAATCTCAATGCCATGAGCCACAGTAGTGAGCCTGTAAACTTGAAAAGCTTGTCCGGTCTTGCCGTCATAATAATTAATAGTGCCGTCTCTGATGCCTGTTTCACCCACGGACACCGCAAAAGGCAAATCGTCGGCGCTGAGCATTCTTTCCTGCTCTTTTTCCGGCGCTTTTTTCTCCGGTGGCGGCTGCTTATCTCTGGGCTGCAGCAAATCATCGATATTCAAAACACCCTGCCTGTTGCGTGAAAGATTAATTACCGGCGAGTATAAGACAAACTCGCTCAAATCAAGCTGCCCTTTGAGCAGGGGCAGAAATTTGATTTTAAAACGCAACGCCTCCATGCTGGTAAAAACATCATTTGCCGCCACAGGTTGACCCTGCAACGATGACAATTGCCGAGATGTTTTAAAGTTGGAAATGACAACATTTTTTATTTCAATACCGGAAACCAGGGAAAAAACACTGACGTCTATTTTTTCAATATAAACCTGCCTGTTCAATGCTTTGGACATTTGAGAAGCAATAAAATCCTTATCCACTTTGTGCATAATAATTATCCCGGCAACAATGACCAGAACCATAATTGTCGCGACAAACAAACCAATACCTATGAATATTTTTTTAAACATAAGCCCTCCCTTCTCGGGTTACAAATTATTAGTCAACAGATGGCGCCTGCTTTGTGATAATAGGTGAAATTTAAACAACTGTCAATTACAGGAAAATTTCCATGCGCCCGCCGCCTGCTGCAGATAAACATAAAATTTAATTGAGAATTTTACTTGACACAAAACCCCTCTTCTCTTATGCTTTTGGCAAAATACCGGAATATACTCTGAAAAAATATTTGAAATTAACTGACATAAGTAATAAATTTCTTAAACATGATGCCCGAAATCAGTGGGCGTTATATGGAAATAGACTTATAAAAACTCCAAAAGCCAAGAAGCCATGGAAAAGATAGAGACGGGAAAAAAACAAAAAACATTGGATGCGCTCATCATCCTGAACACCTGTATCAGAAACATGCGGCTTTATCCAGCCACTAGTTCAAAAGTGGTCAGCGACGTGGAACGGTTACACAATGCTTTGCTGGACATTTTAAAAGACAATGACTCGCTGTCATTTGAAAAATCCGAAGAAGGAGTATTGCTGGAAGGAAAAATACTGGATGAATCAGAGGGCGGAAAATGGCAGGTTAATGCTTTCTCTAAAATTCTTCTCGATTTCGATATCAAGAACATCTCCTTTGACAAACAACTGGAAAAAGATGAATTGACCGCCCTATTGGAAGCTCTCGCTAAAAGCCCCGCGGACTTAAAAAAGCATGGTGGGCTGCAAAAAATATTGCAGCAAAAAAATATTTCCACCATTTCGTTAAATAAAGAAAAACCTGAAAAGGAAGCTGAAACAAGCAAGGAACAGCAACTGCTTTCTCCAGATAACATTACGGACAACAAAATCATTCAATCATCTATCCGCGTAAAATCCAAAGAAGATGAAATAGCCGAAGAAATTAGAAAAATATCAACCCATTCTGATTATTTAATACGGGCGTTTAACGAGCGACTGACCGAGATGACGGAAAAAAGAGAAGAAACACCACACGCAAAGCAACTATCGGAAAGCATCTACGGGATGATCAACCTCATTGATAAAGTATCGAAAGGTTTCGAAAACAAGGATAAAAGCAAAATTTCACAAGAAATCGGGAAATCTATTCTGGCTCTAAAGAGTGATATTGCCGGCCATATAAAAGAGAAAAACCTGTCATCTTTTTTTGATGGCTCTTTGGCAGAACATCTTGTGGCACAACAGGAAACGGGCGTAGAGGAGAATCCAAGCCAGAAGGAAACAGCAAAAAAAGACGCTCCCGCTCCTGCTTTTCCACTTTCAGTTCCTGTAACGCAGCAAACGGATAAAGAGATTACAAAGGATAAACCTCTACGTAAGCAGGCATCCCAACAACCAGAAGCAGTCACCTTCGCCTGATTTCCCGCAAATAACCAGAAAACAGCAGAAAAGGATAAATCAGAGCAGCACAGTCCTATCGCTCAACTGAAAGAAAGGCTGCGCAACCTGCCCAGAAATGATCAGCAGGCTTTTCTGGACGAACCACTGATGAGGGCTTTGCCCGAAATATTCATCCAACTAGACGCACAAAAAGAGCATCAGGCAATGGCGCTTGTTATAAGCCGCCTTATTGGCAATCTGTTCAGCACAAATAACGAAGTACGCTTAAGAGCCTCAACAGCTCTTAACGCAATATTCGACAACCTCGCCCAGGAAAGAAGAATAAAACTTCTGGAAAGCCTTTCCGTAAGGTTAATAGAATGGATTCAGGAAGAAACGCTGTCCACGCTGCCCTACAAAAGTATTTGTAACCATTTAAAAATATTAATACATAATCACATACAAACGGAGCGTTTTGCCGAAGCTATTCCGATTTTGGAAGTATTCAGCAGTATCAACGCCGGCATTTTGGCAAAGAACGAGAAAGCCTATGAAATATCGCGCGACATCATCAGAGAACTCGCATCAAAAGAAAACCTCGACGTCCTTTTTACCGCATTCGGCTCTACTAACCCAGCCAAACAAAGTGAAGCAGGTTCTATCTTGGTCAGACTTGGCGACGACGCGATGAACCACATGCTTGACGTTCTTCGGGACAAGAAGGACAGCGATGAACGCGTGCGCATCATGAAGCTTTTCATCGGAACGGGAAAGAGAGCGGCCCCCGTTGTCAGGGACAGAATAACCAAGCCCGCTCCCTGGTATTATTTACGAAATTTGGCCTACATTCTGGGACACATTGGCAATGAAGCTACCGCGGCCGCGCTGCAGCCACTCCTTTTGAATGAAAACAAGCGCCTTAGGCTGGAGGCATTAAAAAGTATTTACCGGACAGGCGGTAAAGAAAGAGGGCCGCTGCTTCTGGATACCTTGCCGCAGGTGGAGGACAGCTTCAAAATCGACATAATCCGGACATTGGGAAATGCTAAAAGCGTCGAGGCGGCTCCGGAACTTATTAAAATGCTCAAAAAAAGAAAATCTGTGTCAGCGGCACTAAGAGAAAAGCTGGAAGAAACAATTTGTACCGCCCTCGGCTCTATAGGCTCTCCCGAAGCTCTAGTTATTCTTGACAAAATCTCAAAATCAGGTTTTTTCAGTTTCCGGCGCTATTCCAATGATGTCAAAATTGCCGCAGGCCTTGCCGCCGTATCCATCAGAAAAAAGCAGGAAAACATGCCAAAAGAAGAAAAAGAAACTGAAGAACCAGACCAAACACAAGAGGAAACAATAGAAGAAATTGCCGGCTCACTGGATGATATAGACATTTCTAAATAAAAACTTTTTACTTATTTGCCTCTATTGCCATATCCATCAAATTTTTTAAACTTCGCACGGCAATTTCCGGATTGTCCGCCGCGCAGATTGCCGAAACCACCGCAATACAATCAGCCCCCGCGCCTATCACATCAGAAATATTAGTTTCATTAATGCCGCCGATCGCCACTATCGGATGACGGCTGAACTGTTTTATTTTTTTCAATCCCTCTAAACCCCAGGGCTCTTTAGTATCCGTTTTGGTCGGCGTGACAAAAACAGGGCTGGCCGCGATATAGGAAATATTAAGTTTTTCTGCCTCTTCAACTTCTTGCCAGGTTTCCACTGATAAACCAATAATAGCTTTTTCCCCAAGCTTTTTGCGCGCCGCCGAATAAGACATATCGGATTGCCCCAGATGCACTCCCGCCGCGCCGCAGACTAAGGCGACATCCACACGGTCATTAATAATCAGCGGGATGTGATACGGTTCCAATATTTTTTTAATTTCCCGTGTTTCATCAATAAAATCGCGCGATGAGATTTCTTTTTCTCGTAACTGGACGTAGTCCACACCGCCTTCCAAGGCCTGCCGGATAATTTGCGCCAAAGGCCTGCCGCGGCATAGACTTCTATCTGTGACCAGATAAATTCCGCGCATTTATTATTCCTCAATTTTCAGACGTTGCGAAATATCATCCTGGCTTAAGCGATAAAGAATATCCAGAAAATGCATCTGCAGTGATCCGGGTCCAGCAGCTTTTTGCGCGGCCA
>DSAV01000244.1 GCA_011046295.1 Deltaproteobacteria bacterium
CTGATCTCCTCCCGCTCATTAAGCCCCAATCGCCGATAACTTACACCTTCCATCTCTAACGCCTCCCTTCAATATCCAACATAGGATACCAAAGTGTTGCGCTAGATTCTTGAGCCTAAGTAGTTTATTTATCTGGCGCGCCAACCAATCGGCATGAGATAGAGAGGTTCGGCCTGAATCTGGAGAATACTTTTTATCTGCGCATCATTAAAAGCGCCTACTGCCACCGTGCCCATCCCCAGCGACTCGGCCTGCAGGTAGATATTCTGCCCGGCATGGCCGATTTCCATATGCACGTAGCGTTCGGCCCTCTGGCCGTAACGCCCGGCAGTGCGCCGGTAAACGGCCGCCAGAACAACAGAAGCGGGAGCTTCAGCGATAAAACGCTGCCCTAAAGCGGCGCCGCTCAAGCTTTCACGCAGATCACCCGTTTGCATTAGAACCAATTGATGGTTGCGAACATCGTAGTAATAAAGCCCCGCGTTCAAGCCTTTGACGTTTCCGGCCACCAGGTAAGTTTCCAGAGGATAGGTAGCCCCAGCGGAAGGCGCTGTTCGCCTGCCACCGCCGGTAGTCTCCCCCTGGACCGCCCATAGAAGCTGGGATACTTCTTTCAGTGTCAACGCACGGTCAGGAAACTGACGGTAAGAACGCCGCTTATCCAGGGCCTGCTCCAGGCTCATTCTTCCCTTTTTGTCCGGCGCTGGCAATGCGATTGCCTGTGTCATGCCTCCTCCTTTCGAAAGCTCCTCTGGCCGGCATTCCGAAAAAATCACCGCGTCGGTCAGAAGAACCAGTACAGAAAACACCGTGATAAATATTGTTTTCATGTTGTTTCACCTCAAATAAATATTAAGGAAAGAACAATCAACCAAACATCGCTGATTTTATTTGATTACGGGCGCAAAGGCAAGCAAAACAGGGCAAAAGATAAACCGTTGTTATAACTGGGCAATTTGTGGTTATTTGAATTAAAGCGGGCAGAAAAACAAATAATGGGCATAACCGCCCGCGCCGTTAAAAACATTATTTACTTTTGGTCTTTTTTTTCGTGTATTGTTCGTAGAGTTTCCCGGCTATTTCCAGAAGCGCCGCGTCGGCCCTGGAACTGCCGATATTCGTGGCCATAACCATGGCAAAATCGCGTTGAGTGTCCAGCCAGATATGCGCGAGATTCATACCGTTGGAGCCGCCGTGGTAAATAAGAGGGTGGTTCGCCCACTTCACGCTGAATTCTCCCCAACCGAAGGCATACCTCCCGCCCGACGGCGTGCCCGGCGGCGCGTCTTTCCTTGGTGCCATGACAACAACCGGTTTGTGAAGTTTTTTCAGCGTTCGAGGGGTAACCAGCTGCGGCTCGCGCTTGCCCTGCCCCGCGTTCCAGCCCGCCCATTTCGCGAAATCCAGAATGGACATGTGCGCCGAGCCGGCAGGGCCGATAATCAGCGGGTTGTCGGCGGATGGTCCCGCGAGCATCGCTTTGATTCTGCCATTTGCCGGTAAGTGGCCGAGGGGAGCATTGATTCTGCCGGGGGAAGACTGAGGTCCCAGGCCGGCCGTGTTCAATTCCAGCGGGGTGAAAATTTTTTCGACAATCACTTCTTCCCATGTTTTATCTTCCAGTCGCTCGACAATAGCGCCCAAAATTACGTAGTTCATATTGGCATAAGCAAACTTGCTGCCCGGTTTACTTTCCACAGGCAACATCAACCATTGGCGGACAAGCCAGTATCTCAATTCATCAAGATTTCCGGACTGTGACATGGATTTCTCAAGCAGCCGGAGGAAATCTTCATTGTCCGCCTCAATTCCGCTGGTATGCGAAAGCAGCTGCCCGACCGTGATGGAACGAACCGAGGGATGCATGCCGGAGGCCATTTCGGGGAAAATCTGAGACAGGGTTGAATTCCAGTCTATATCACCCCTGTCCACCCGGGCGGCAATGAGCAGGGCGGTCATCGCCTTGGTATTGGAACCAAGATGAAAACGGTCGAGGAGATTTACGGGAATATTTTGTCCCGCGCGGCGTGTTCCCACCGCGCCCGCCGCGATGACCTGACCTTCTTTAACGACGGCGGCAGCCAGCGCCGGCAGTTCATGGCTGGCCAGATAGGGCGTCAGAAAATTTTCCAATGATTCGAAGGCATGAGTCGAACCGCTAAATAAAAAAACGGATGCCGCGCAAGCCAGAATCAGTCTTTTCGGCAGGATTTTTATCATAAAACACTCCGCAATAATTAATGCATTTAAATATATGCACAAGATGATCTCGCCTTGCGCATCTGTATGAGCATATATCACATTGTATTTTCTGATGCCATAAATCTTAAAACCCGCCGGCGGGCCTGACGCACCCCGCAGACATTAGTATATTGAATCACTTTTCCGGACTATCCCATCTGTAATAATATGTTGTTGAGTTCCTTGATTTCGTCACGCAGATCGGCAGCTTTTTCAAATTCGAGATTTTTTGCCGCCTGTTTCATCTCTGTGGTTAGTTTTTTAATTAACGCCTCGATGTCCTCTTCTTCGGTCAGCTCAATTTTTCCTTTTTTATCCACAGGCACGGTCATGTAATCCGCTTCATAAATTGAACTCAAAACGTTGCTTATCGATTTTACAATCGATTCCGGCGTGATGTTGTTATCTCTGTTGAATTTCTGCTGAATGGCGCGGCGGCGCGTAGTTTCATCAAGGCAGGCCTGAATAGATTTGGTAATTTTGTCCGCGTACATAATTACTTTGCCATTGATATTCCGCGCGGCACGTCCGCTGGTCTGGATGAGAGATCGTTCGGAACGCAGGAAACCTTCTTTATCCGCGTCTAGTATCGCCACCAAGGACACTTCGGGAATATCCAAACCTTCACGCAAAAGGTTTACTCCGATGAGCACATCAAATCCACCCAGGCGCAAATCGCGGATAATGCTGACGCGCTCCAGCGTATGAATATCCGAATGCAGATAGCGCACGCGGATGCCCAAGCCGCTGTAATAGTCAGTCAAATTTTCCGCCATGCGCTTGGTCAGCGTCGTTACCAGCACCCTTTCACTTTTCGTCACCCGCTGGCGGATTTCTTCCAGCAAATCATCTACCTGATACTGGGCGGGCTTTACTTCCACTTCCGGGTCCATGAGTCCTGTCGGCCTGATAATCTGTTCCACGCGCACGCCGCGCGCTTTTTGCATTTCATATTGGGCGGGAGTGGCGGAAACATATATCCGCTGATTGGATAACGCTTCGTATTCCTCAAAGGTAAGCGGACGGTTATCCAGGGCGGAGGGCATGCGGAAACCGTACTTTACCAGCGTTTCCTTACGCGAACGGTCGCCGCGAAACATACCAGCCAGTTGCGGCAGCGTGGCGTGGCTTTCATCAATTATAATCAATGCGTCTTTTGCCAGATATTCCATAAGCGTCGGCGGCGGCTCGCCGGGTTGGCGCCCTGTCAGATGACGGGAATAATTTTCAATACCCTGGCAGTAACCCATCTCCTGCATCATTTCCAAATCGTAGTTCGTGCGCTGTTCAAGGCGCTGATACTCCAGCAGCTTGTTTTGCGCTTTAAGTTCGGCCAGCGTCTTTGCCAGTTCGGCGCGAATATCGGTAATGGCTCTGTCCAGATTCTCGCGCGTGGTGACATAATGACTGCCCGGATAAATTGCGGTTTTCGAAAGCGTGCCCAGTTTTTTACCGCGCAGAGGGTCGATAATTTTTATTGATTCGACAGTATCGCCAAAAAATTCCACGCGCAACGCCTGCTCGCCTTCGTAAGCGGGAAATATTTCCACGACGTCACCGCGCACGCGGAACGTGCCGCGGTGGAAATCGACATCATTTCTTTCATACTGGATTTCAACCAGTCTTTTGAGCATTTCTTCGCGTGGGTATTCCATCCTCTCTTCCAGCTGAATAAGCATGCCCATGTAGGCTTCGGGCGAGCCCAAACCGTAGATACAGGAAACACTGGCGACAATGATTACATCACGCCGCGTTAACAGAGCGTAAGTCGCGGCATGTCTTAGTTTGTCGATTTCTTCATTGATGGCGGAATCTTTTTCTATGTAGGTATCTGTTGATGGCAAATACGCTTCGGGCTGATAATAATCATAATAGCTGACAAAGTATTCCACGGCGTTGTCCGGGAAAAGACTTTTGAATTCTTCGTAAAGCTGCGCGGCCAGCGTCTTGTTGTGCGCGATAATCAGCGCGGGGCGTTGCGCTCGCTCGATGACGTGCGCGATGGTAAATGTTTTACCCGAGCCGGTAACACCCAGAAGCACCTGATGCTCCTTGCCTTTCTTCAAACCCGAGGTGAGTTCATTTATCGCCTTGGGCTGGTCACCGTTCGGCACAAAATCAGTTTTCATCAAAAATTTTTGCATAATTATAACTTTTTTCTGGATTGCCCGGTTAAACCGGGCAATGACAAATATTACTATCTCTCAAAGTGTCATTATTCGGCTGAACGGGTCAACAACAAGTAGCGTTTATTATTTGTACCTCTAATACTGTCATTACCTGGCTTGACCAGGTAATCCAGTAGGAGCTGATTCAGCGTTCAGCTTCTGAATACCAATCCATGGCAAGATCATTCCACTCCGGATTAAACCTTTCAATGAGTTCCATCTTCCATTGCCGGCTCCATCTCTTTAGCTGTTTTTCTCTTTGCAGCGCCGAGTGAATGTCATTAACATCTTCATAATAAACAAGGTTATGTATATTATACTTTTTAGTAAACCCTTCAATTAAGTTTTTCTTATGCTCATAAATACGTCTTTCCAAATCATTAGTAACACCTATATATAATGTCCCGTTGCGTTTACTAGCCAATATGTATAGGTAATAAGTATTTGCCATATTCATATTTCTGGATTGCCCGGTTAAACCGGGCAATGACAGATATTACTACCCTTACATGTCATTACCTGGCTTGACCAGGTAATCCAGCTAACCACAACTTTAGAGAAACAATACCGGTTCCCGTAATATCGCATCCCTAGCCTTATACGCGCAAGCCGCCACTTGCGGATGCGTGTCCTTAAGCGAGGCAAGCTGGCGTAAATTATCCGCCGTGCGCAAAACCAGCGTGGCCATGTCACCTTCGGCGATTCCTGTTGTCCTGATGATCAAATCCCAACTGCGCCCTTGCGCCCAGTGGTACATTGCCGCGCCCGCGGACAGGTAAAGTTTCGGCGCGTCAAAACCCGCCGCAGTCAAGCGCCGTGCCAGAGGACGGAGGGCACGGTTCACCTTGCGTAAAGAAGCGAGCAATTTAGGCGGCACGTCCCTTGAGGCTATTCTAATTTCCTCTTCCCTATCATAAGCAAAGACGGCAACAAGAGCCGCGAGCAGGTTTTCATCATCTTGGGGGAATATGCTATCGCGCAGGCATTGGGCAACCATAAGCGGATAATCCAGGCGCAGGCGCGACGCCCAATGCCCGTCATCGGTTAGCCTGCCTTCTCTATCGACAAAGCCCTCCTGCTGCAGAAAATAAAGATGGCGGGAAAAATCTTCCCACAGCTTCGCGGCAGCGGATGACGAAGATTTACTGTCTGCCTTGCTTTGCTGGTAAGCCGCGAAAGACCTTTCGAATATTTTGTTAACGTCATCCGGTGTTTGCGACAAAAGCAGATTCAAGACCATCGAAAAATCATTCTTCAGCCTGCTGCTAATATCTTCCGGCGCGGAATACAACAGCCGGCGCACATGATACAAGTCCATAAACCTGCCACCCACGGCCAGGAGAAAACCGATGTTATCCTGCCCGCGCCGTCCCGCTCGTCCGGTCATCTGCCGGAATTCGATTGCCGAAAGAGGCAAAAAATCGTGCCCGTTGAATAAATCGGAATTAAAAAGAACAATGGTACGCGCGGGAAAATTCACCCCCGCGGCGATTGTTGTCGTGGCAAAAATAACCCGCAGCTGTGAACGCTTCATCATTTCCTCTACCAAAAGTTTCCACGCGGGTAGTTGCCCGCCGTGATGCGCGGCAAGCCCAAAAGACCTCAGCGCTTTTAACTGCCGGTGGCCTTCCAGGTAAGGGAAACGCTCCAGAAGTTTACGCAAATCTTCGTCAGAGGATTTTGTCTGGGTGAGCGGTTCAAGGCCTGCCCGGGACATCAGCGCCGCATTGCAATCCGCGCGCGATTTTAAAAAGAAAATAGCCGGCAGAAGGTTGAATTCTTCCAGCACCATGATGATTGCCGCGTAATTCGGACTGTCGCTTGCGCCTGTCGTACCCCGCCCGTTTTTCTTTATGCAGTCAGCAACCTGCCTGGCGATTTTTTTGCCTTCCAGAAACGGATAAATACAGCCGGAAGGATGCAGGAACAAAGGATACAAAGGCACGGGGCGTTTTTCTTCCCTGACGACGGCGCATTTTTTACCGCGGATTTCTTCCAGCCAACAGGCGATTTCCTCGCCATTGCCGATGGTCGCCGATAAAAGCAAAAGATTCACCCGCGCCGGCAGGTAAATCATAATTTCTTCCCACACAACACCGCGATCCGGATCACCCAAAAAATGAGCTTCGTCCAGAATAACCAGATCGCAATTCAGGTCAATGCCCTGGTGCATGGCGTCGTATAGCTGATTGCGCAGTATTTCGGTTGTCCCGACGATAATCGGAGCCTCGGTGTTTTCCTTCGTATCGCCGGTGATAATACCTACATTTTTCGCATCGAAATGGAGACCGAACTCAACCCACTTGGAATTTGAAAGAGCCTTAAGCGGCGAGGCGTACCACGCCCGCCCGCCCTTTTCTATAACAGATACTATCGCTTCCCGCGCAATCCATGTTTTTCCGGAACCGGTGGGCGCGATGACGAGGCAATCGTTTTTTTTTATCTCTTCCAGAGCGGCAAGCTGAAAATCATCGGGAACAAATGGCGCAGACTCCGGCACGCCTATCCTTGACAACACGCTTTTGAGCACAGGAGCTATTTGCGGCTTTAGGTATGACTGCGCTCGCTTCTTCCCGGATTTATAACGGTCGGGAAAACGCCGGGATTTCACCGGTATTTTTTTTTTGCGTATATTTGCGCCCCTCATGATTATTCGCTTGTAGCACAAAGACAATTAATGGTAAAGAAAACAGATTGCTTTATGATTTACGATAAAAAAATATTCTGGGGCTGGTACATTGTCGCGGGCGCTTTCTTCGTAATGGCTGCAAATTACGGCGCCCGCTATTGTTTCGGTGTTTTTGTGGCTCCCCTTTCCCTGGAACACGGCTGGTCCCGTTCGGTTATATCCATGGCCGCCACCATTAACATGCTGGTTTATTCTGTTTGCGCCATCTTCGTGGGACGCATGCTGGATAGAATCGCACCCCGCTGGATTATGACCGCGGGAGCCGTAATTGCCGCGGCGGGATTTATTCTGACCGGTTTTGCCAATACTCCTTTTGCCTTGTATTTAAGTTACGGATTTCTTGTCGGCGTGGGGGCTTCAGGCATGGGAATTATTGCTTGCAGCTCTTCCATCGGAAAATGGTTTATTAAGAAGAGAGGAATCGCCATCGGCATTGCCACCATGGGCATAAGTTTCGGTACGATGCTGCTTACGCCTCTGGCCGCCTACATCGACAAATATTTCAGCTGGCGGGGCGGGTTTTTCATGCTGGCTATCGTCGTTCTCGTTGCCGGAATTTTGATATCGCAAGCACTGATGCGCAAAACACAGCCCGAGGCTTACGGACTTCTGCCGGACGGTGAAAAAATGTTCCTGACCTCACAGCCGCAGCAAGATTTATCCGCAAACAACCAAATTTCATCCCTGACCTTTTTCCGGGACGCGCGCTTCTGGACGCTGGCCGTCTGCCATGGTCTGATTGTCATGGTGGTTATGTCCGTTTTCGTTCATCAGGTGCCTTACGCGCTGGACAAGGGCATTGACAAAATTGTCGCCGCTTCTTCTCTTTCCGTTGTGTTTTTGGCGGGATTTTTCGGGCAATTTTTCTTCGGCTGGCTGAGCGACCGCCTGCAAGACCCCAAATACGCGTATTTTTGGGGAGTGATTTTCCTGCTGGGCGGCATGCTTTTTCTTTTTACCGCCGACAGCGTCGGGCATCTTTATCTTTTCGCCATACTCTACGGTTTCGGATACGGTTCCCTGGCGCCGATTCTGCCGATTATCGCCGCACAACGCTTCGGGCGGCGCGTTCTCGGCGCGATTTACGGTCTGCTCACATTTTTTATCGGCTTTGGCGGCAGTATCGGGCCCGTCTTGGGCGGACTCATCTACGACCGCTTCGGCTCGTATAAGTATTTGTGGATCATCAATATTATTGTCCTTGCCGCCACCTCCCTGGTTATTCTGACTTTAAAAAAGGGCGAACAGTATGAATTATCCCCTCACAATTAAAAGCTTCTTTCCTTTTGTTTAACGTTTCGTTAAAGTAAAACAGCCTTTTTGCCGTGCATAATTTCCCGGCAATTTGAAATCATCGTGTTTTTATCCTTTATTATCATGTATTTATAATTATTCTGAAATTATACTTGTTTTGGCACGATTCTTTCTAATGCAACAGTTCAAAGCAAAGAGGGAATTTTTTCAGAATTTTTGCAAAATAGGAGGATGGTGGTTATGAGAAAAACAATGCAAACAGCGCTTTTGACGTTTTTTGTGCTTTTTACCACAGCGTCTTTCGCCTACGCGGAATACGCCGTGACCGGAAACAGTAATTTTCCGTTCTTCCATATGGGTTGCCTGATCATCGGCGGTCTGATTATTGTTTCGCTCAAAAGAAAATACAATAAATTATATATGAGTGAAGCCATCGGGTCTTTCGCTCTTTACGCTGTTCTGGTTGCTCTTTTTACTTCACCGGTTGTCGATGCTTTAAAAACTTTAATAAACTAAACCCCTCTCCTTCTATCTATACCCCCGAAAACCCCGCGCAGTTTTGGCGGGGTTTTTGCTTTTTATTCACGAAAATTAAGCTTCCAGAAGCTCTGCCAGGCGCAACGAAACGTTTCCGGCAAATTTCTGCAGAAGACTGGTTTCCATTTCCGGCGAAAAACGTTCTGCAGATGAATCCCCGTTATTCCAGCTTCCCACTAACTGCCCCTTTACATACAGGGGAACAAGGGCCAGTGACTTAATAAAATATTTTTTCCGCGATGGCAGAAGTTTGTAATACTGACGCAAGCTATTGTTTGCAAGCAAGGGAGCGGCACCCGCGGAAAATATTTTTGCCAGCAATTCGCGTTTAATCAAACTGAGCCTGTCATGCAAAATTACGGATTTCTTGACAGCATCGATTATTTTCCTGTTGGCCTCCGTGTCAATGAGCGTAAGCCAGACAAAAGGAATTTCAAACTGATTTTCCATGTGCGCGAAAAGTACTTCAAATAATCCGGTAATATCGGATACAGTGGGCAATTCATTTTCCAGTTCATTAAAGCGCCGGGCGACTTCCTTATTTACTCTCCTGATTTCTTCTTTGCTTTTCATTTTTATCTTCCCTACCATTGCGCTTGAATTATAACATGATCCGAAGGCTTTTCGGCCAGCCTTGTCGGCATATCAATCTTGCAGGCTTTCGATTTTCGTGCCAGCGATTCTGTCGCCAAAATGTGGTCTACGCGCCAGCCCATTTTACGGCCAACCGAATCGCGCACGCGATAATCAAAAAATGTGTATTGCCCGGGTTCATCCGGATGATGCAGGCGGAAAACATCAACCAGCCCCCATGATAGAAGCTCCTTATACGCTTTCCATACCCGCGGATTAAAGGAAACATGCCCGATAATTCTCTTGGGATCGTGAACATCGATATCCTCCGGGGCAACATTAAAGTCTCCGCATAAGATTAATTTTTGTTGCGAATCAAAATTATTCCGCAAATATTTCTTCAGGCGAGCCAACCATTCCAACTTGTATTCAAACTGCGGCTTTCCCACCTCCTGCCCCTGGGGAACATAGGCATTTAAAATTACAAGCCCGTCAAACTGCGCGACGGCCAAACGGTCGGCATCAGACGGATAGCCGGGAAGTCCAAAAGCCACCTTTAGCGGTTTTTGTTTTACCGCAACAGCCACACCGTTGTATTGTTTATTCCCCTTAAAAATAATCTCGTAACCCAGCTTGGTAAATTCATCGATGGGAAATTTGGCGTCTTCAACTTTTGTCTCCTGCATGCAGAAATAATCCGGCTTGTTTTTGCTAATCCACGGTATAACAATATGAAGGCGCGAGCGGATGGAATTCACATTGTAGGATGCAATTTTCAAAATATAATCAATCCTTTTTCTCTCTTGTTAATAATTCCGACAAATGTTGCTTCGTTTGCTCGATTGTCGTTCTGCTTAAAAATATTATTTTATCTTTCGGCTGCCACGCTTGGCCGCTGTGAACAACTTCCGGACTGTTTTCACGAATACGAATTACCGGCAAAAGATCATCCGATATATCGGATAGCTCAAATCCTTTTTTCGCGCATTCTTCCGGAACTTCCCACGTAAATTGCCTAACAGCTTCATATTCCCATGACAAAACATCTACAGGCTTGCCAAAAATCAGCCGGCCGCCTGTTTGTCCCAGTATTTTGTCTCCCGCCCCTTTATCAGGGTCATTTAGTGCCGGGAACGCGCGCTTAACCCCATATTCTTCATAGGCCAATTGCGCGACCAGCACATTAACTTCAGAATTTGGCGTAACCGCGACTATTGTTTCTGCTTCATCCATTCCCGCGTCTTCAAGAACAGATTCATTCAACGCGTTGCCGGCAATAGTTTGAATGCCTGATTTTCTCGCTTTTTTTACCATTGCTTCATTTGTGTCAATCAGGATAACCGGCCTTTCATAATTATTTATTATCTCCGCGATGTTTCTGCCTAATTTGCTCGCTCCTACGACCACAACCTTACGGCCTTCCATGCTTTGCAGTTTTAAAACGCGAGCGAATTTTGACGCGCTAAGACCCTGAATGGTAATAGTCATCATAATGGCCAAAAAAGTTAACGCGGGCAATCTTTGGGCATCGGCAAATCCCAAATCATTGAGAGTAAACCAAAAAAGCGAGGCCACTGCCGCGGCAATGATGCCCCTTGGAGCAATCCAGGAAATTAAAAGTTTTTCCTTCCAAGTCAAGGCTGTGCGCCATGTGGACAAAAATACAGAAACAGGCCGAACGACAAACATTATTATAATTATCAAGAGCACAGCGATTACGCCTTCAGAAACAATAGAATCAATATCAAGATTTGCCGCCAAAAGAACAAATAAAATACTGATGCTCAGCGTCGTTAATGATTCCTTAAATTGACGTAATTGCCTTTCCCCAGGTATTGCTTCTCTCTGAAAAGTCAACCCCATGGCCACTGAAGCCATAATACCCGATTCGCTGTTAATCATTTCGGCCAAACCAAAAGCCAGCCAAACGCCGGCCAGCACCACCAGATTGCTTAAATCAGCGGGGATAAGCTTTTTAAACTTCATTAGCCGCGACAATACAATGGCCACTACTATTCCTACAATTAATCCGGCAATCAGCCTGCCAAAATAACCCCAGATCGCGGATATAATACCGACATGCTGGTTACCAGATGACCAGATAATAACTTCCATAACGGCTACTGCCAATATAGCTCCAATAGGATCAATAAGAATGGCTTCGCCTTCCAGGATATTTTTTATCTTCTTTGCAATGTTCATTCTTTTCAGAAGCGGCTGAACAACGGTGGGACCCGTAACAGTCATCAAAGCTCCAAACAAAATAGCCAATTGCCAGGAAAGCCCGACTAGATAATGAGAGATAATCGAAATCATCACCCAGGTAAACAACACGCCAAAAGAAACAAGATTCCTTACTTCTTTAATGCTGTTACGCAGAGAATTTAATCGCAGATTGAGCGCGCCTTCAAAAAGAATGATCGCGACGGCAAGCTTTATCACGATAACCATACCTCCGCCTAAAACAGAAGGATCAATGATATTCAGAAATTCCTTGCCAATAATAATTCCAAATAAAAGAAGCACGACTATAGCGGGAATACGTAAGCGGCGCGACAGCACCTGCGCGAGCAAACCAAAACTTGCCGCAAGGGCGATTGTCAGAAGCATGGATAATTCATGGCTCATTAATAAATACCTCGAAAAGCAACATTTAACCTGAAACAATTAATCTTTAAGTGTTTTAGCAAATTGCCTGTATTTAATTATCAGAGCTACTGTTTGTCAATCGTTTAATCATCACATAATTATTTTTGTTGACGTGGCTTTTTCTATCCTTTATAAAAAGCACAAAACACAACTGCAATTCCAGAATTAAGCCATGCGAACAACTTCATATTTTTATTTACGTCACAACTATAACTTTGCTTCGGAGAATTATATCAAATTGACGCTTTAATCGAATACATTAATAGTATCAATAGTTTTGTATGGGGCCCTGCCATGCTGGCGCTTTTAGCCGGGACGGGTCTGTATCTGACGCTCGGCCTCAAATTTACGCCGCAACGGAAGTTATCATATGGCTTTAAGATGCTCTGGAAAGGGCGCAAAAGCTCTGAAGAAGGTGATATCAGTCCCTTCAA
>DSAV01000150.1 GCA_011046295.1 Deltaproteobacteria bacterium
ATAACGAGCGTTATCACTCCACCATCGACTTGAAAACGCCGCTTACGTTTACTAAAGAACAGGTCGGTCATCTCACTGTGCACTGACTATGAAACGGTTTCCTAAATGGGGTGCAGAACCGGCTGATAATCCCCGTAACGTATCCGTAGTTGATTTTCATTCCAGTGTTGCGGTGGAAGCAATATGCACAACCGCTTATCCCTATGAAGGGACTGTACTTGACAAGGTAATAAAGCAGCAGCAACGGATATTCGTCAATGATGTTTACACGCTTAATTCAAAGTCGGAAATAACATTATTTCAACATGAGCAAGCGCAATCCTGCCTTATTCTGCCGTTAAAAGCAGAAGGAAAAGTTAACGGCATGCTCCTTATTTTCAATATATTGGAAAATGAAATTGAGGAACTTAGCGAAACAATAGAAGCTATCGCAGACCATATTTCGCAGGCAATGGAAAAAGGCCGCATGAAGGCTTCGGTGACAAAACGCGACCGCGAATTACAATCACTGCAACTTATCGGCAGCGCGCTCTCTTCTTCCACCTTTGATTTGGAAAAGATGCTCAAATACACAATGGACATGATTCAGGGCGCAATTAGCGTTGAGGCAGGTTATTTGTTACTGCGTGAGGAAAGTAAGCTTAAGTTTGCTGCAGCGTTTAATCTTGATATGCAAATACTAGAAAAGATGACTCTGCTCAGGGGAGAAGGTATTGCCGGATATGTCGCCGATAGCGGTGTGGCTGTCATGACCAATAGCGCGCAGGATCATCCGCGTTTCTCATATATCATTGACAATAAGACAAACATTAGGACTGAATCAGTTCTTTCCGTTCCGGTTATTTCTCAGGGCAAGGTTACGGGTGTGATCGAAATTATCAATAAGAAAGACGGGTATTTTAATGAAGAAGACAAACAACTTCTTAAGTCTATTGTTTCATCTGTAAGCATAGCTCTGGAAAACGCAAGATTGTATAAAGAATCGATAGAAATAGCGCAAAAGGAAAGAGGTGTTCGGAAATTATTTCAAAAATTTGTGCCGCGCCAGGTGATAGATAAAATTGCTTCGGAGGATGAAAAGGGGAAGGAGACGCTTCTGGAAGAAGCAAAGACCCTAACGCTGCTGAATATAGATATTCGTGACTTTTCTCCCCTTTCCAAAAAAATAGGCCCAAAGAAAACAGTTGATATGCTGAATTACTTTTTTTCCGTTATGGGGGAAATCGTTTTTAAGAACCAAGGCATTGTCGATAAATATCTTGGCGACGGATTTCTTGCCGTATTCGGTGCGCCCGTTTCCAGTCGTATGGATGAACAGAATGCGATAACAGCCGCACTCGAAATGCAAAGCATGATGGAAGAGGTCAACAGATATTGCCGGAATAAATTCGGAGAAGAATTTTTATGGGGATGGTAATTCATACGGGGGAAGCTGTGGTGGGTAATATTGGTTTTGAAAAAAAAATGGACTATACGGTTATCGGGACAGCTGTTAATTTTGTTTTCAAGCTTCAGTCTCTTTGCCGGCAATGGCCGAATAGCATTTTAATAAGTGAAAACACTTTAACCGCCGTCAGAAATTACCTCAATGACGCAGAAGTGAAGATATCCGAAATAGAAAATTCTTTTGAAGCAACTAAAGTATACCGCATAGAAACATTAAGCAAATCAAAGAACGTCAGAACTCATTTGAAAAGAAAGGGGTAAGATATAGTGAAAATTTTAGGTTTTAATGGGAGTCCACGCAGAAATGGCAATACATCCAAAATAATGGAGGCTATTTTTGAAGGAGTTCGCTCTCAGGGAGCTACAAGTAAAGAAATAAGACTGCATGATATCAACATGAAAGGCTGCATGGGATGCCTCAGTTGCCGGACAGAAATCGGTAGATGTAAACAAAATGATGATTTAAGCCCTTTCCTGGAGGAGATAAAAACCGCAGACGGAATTGTCATGGGTTGCCCCATTTATATGTATCGGATATCTGGCCAGATGAAACTTCTTGTCGACAGGATGTATTCTCTCTATGCCAATCTTCCCCAGGGTGGATATAAGTCGATGGTACCTGCGGGAAAAACTTATGCCTTGGTCGTTTCACAGGGCGCGGACAATCAAGAACTATACCAAAAATCAATAAGATATCTCGCGGGAATGACAGGAAGCGGTCTGGGCATGGAAGAGGTGGGACGAATTGTGCACATAAACAGCCATGATAAACCGGCGGAAAAAAACGGCGAAATGCTTAAAAACGCTTTTGAAATCGGACAAAAAATGGCTAGAAATATTCCAAAAAACATTACAGTAGAATAGATTTATTCACCTTGAACTGTTTGGTTCTCTATGATATTTGACGCTACATGCGCTTAAGATTATTTATTAGTGGAGGTTGATTAATGGAGCCAGGAGCCCAGGATGACAAAAAAATATTTGATCTTGTTGATGTTTTAGAAGAAAAAAATAATAAAAATAATAATGAAGTTATTGTCATCGACGGGCGTGGCTATGAAAAAAATCATAAAGTTAAGACATTGTATGATGTCGTGAATGAAGATAATGAGAACACACAAGAAGGCAAGCTCAATGAAGAAATATTACAGATTGCAACAGAAATTGCCGAAAGGGTAACCAGGGAAATAGTGCCGGACATAGCGGAACGCATTATCAGGGAAGAAATAGAAAAATTGAAAAAATCAGGCGACTCTTAATTAGTTCGAGAAAAATATAATACATGAAAAAATTAATTATTTTAACAACAATTCTATGCATGGTTTTTTTTGAGATGTTTGCCCACGGGCAACATGAAAAAGGCACTTTAACGCTGCAGACTGAAGGAAGTGCGCCGATAAAAAGGGGAGATGTCGCCGCGGCGCGGGAAGCAGCAATAAAAAACGCGTTGAAAGAAGCGATATTGCAGGCAACCTCAAAATTGTTGGAGACTCCGGCGCAGGACGAAAATTTTCAACTGATAAAAAGTGTTATTCTTGATGAGCCGGACAAATATATTTTTTACTACACCATTGCACACGAAAGCAGGCAGCAACAAAACTTTATCGTAAGAGCCAATGTTGTGGTTGCTTTGTTGGCGCTGAAAAATGACTTGCGGAAAATGGGATTTCTGCATAATCAGCAATTTGAAGAAAACGAAATAAAGATTTTCCTAATCGTGAAGGGATTAAGAAGCTATTCTGAATATTCGCAAATGAAGAAATTTTTGCAAAAAAGCAAAGATTTGGTAAAAAATATTTATCCCGGACGTTTTCAATGGCAGGAAGCTTCTTTTGAAATAGAATTATCCGGCAACGCGCAGTACCTGGCTGATGAATTAGAACAAAATGTAGGTTGCGTGTTGGAAATCAGGCAGCCGGAATACGATAAAGTCGAAATGATTTGCTGGAAATAACGGAGGAATGACATGAAAATATATAAATTACAGTTTTTTTTAATAATTGCAATTTCTGTTATATTATTTGCAGGATGTTCATCGAAGGCGGCTAGGGTCGCGAAACCTGATTTCGGAATGAATACGGTAAATGTTATTGCCGTGCTGCCGGTGGAAAATAAAACAGAAGACCTGGTAGCCCCTTATCTGCTGCGCTCTAAAATATCACAGGAACTTTATTTTAAAGGCTATGCAAAATTATCACCTGATTTAATTGACAGGAAGCTGGAATCTTCGGAAATGAGTGATTATGCTAAAAAAGCAAGTACGATTTCCCCTCAATTCTTAAGGGAATTACTCGGCGCGGACGCTGTTTTGCATATCACTTTGATTGAAAGTGTTAAGTCCACCGGAATATTTTATTCCCCAATAACATTATCGATGAGTTGCGAATTACGAAAAGCTCAAAGCGGAGAAATTATCTGGAGTGGAACTTACCGGGCAACCAGCAGAAATTTCGCTTTTACCCGGAAAGGGGCAAAGATGAAAACTCATAAGGGATATGAAGGGGTGATTGATGAGGTAGTTAATAAAATAATTGGAGATCTACCCTACGGACCAAACCTCAGCGGATAGAGGCACATTAACGTAAAATTATAAGAAGTAATTAGGCTGAAACGAAAAATAATAATGAATGTACCGAATTTTTTATCTTTACTGCGTATCATACTTGTTCCTGTCATTATTATTTTTTTAATTCAAGAATCTTACAAGAACGCTCTTATTACATTTGCCATAGCCGGATTAACGGATGTCTTTGATGGTATAATCGCCCGCGCATTTAAAAGCCAGACGAAAATCGGAGCTTTCATTGACCCGCTGGCTGATAAATTACTTGTAGTTTCCTCTTTTATCGCCCTGTCCATTCTTGGTTTAATTCCTGCGTGGCTGACCGTCATAGTGATCACCCGAGATCTTATCATTACAGGTGGAATTCTTATTTTATCATTGATGTCGGTATCTTTCGAAATGAAACCGGCGGTCGTTAGCAAGATAACCACAGTATTTCAGGTATCAACAATTTTGTTGACTTTGCTTTATTATTCGATTGATCCGGGAATCAGCTATAAATGGATTTTATTGATTTGCTGGGCAACGGCTATATTTACTGTTGCCTCGGGCGCAGTTTATATAACTCGCGGCATAAACTATATTAACCGTTCATCCTGAAAAAGCCAATAAAACAGATGTTTTTGCTTGACATCATAGAGATTTGCTGTTAGTAGCTCAACGTTCTGAGCAGGAAGTAAAGGCACGTAGCTCAGGGGGAGAGCGCCATCCTGACGCGGTGGATGTCCAGGGTTCAAATCCCTGCGTGCCTACCATTTTTTATTTAAATTTAATGAAAAATGTGCCACTTATAAAGGGCATCAGCAACAATGGTGATGCCCTTTTAAAATGGTTTCGCAATGTGATATAATTTTTGATTATGAAGATAAATATATCATTTCCCGATAAGAAAATTATCGAAGTCAGCTCTGGAATCAAAGCCGAAGAAGCTCTTCGTCTGTGGAACAGCGACATTATGGATTCAGTCATAGCCATTAGTTTAAACGGTAAAACTGCGGATTTAAGCCGTAGAATCTTCGACGATACGGATATCGGAGTAATCGATGTTTCTTCCGCCGAAGGCCTGGAAATTTTACGCCACAGCATTTCTCATGTTATGGCTCACGCAGTTCAGGATCTTTTCAGTGGCGCGAAGGTAGCCATTGGACCCTCCATTGAAGATGGCTTTTACTACGATTTTGAATACGAAAAATCATTTACCACTGATGATTTCGAAAAAATTGAAAGCAAGATGCGGGAAATAATCAAGGCTGATTATCCATTTATCCGCGAAGAGATCAAAAGAAAAGATGCGGTCGATTTATTCAGCAAGCGAAAAGAAGATTACAAGGTGGAATTAATCAACGATTTACCTCCGGGAGAAGAGGTTGTGAGCATATATAGAGATGGTGACTACATAGATTTATGTCGTGGCCCGCATATTTCTTCTACGGGGAAAATCAAAGCTTTTAAATTGCTTAGTGTAGCCGGAGCCTACTGGCGAGGTGATGAAAAAAATAAAATGCTTCAGCGTATCTACGGCACCGGATTTGCTGATGAAAAATCATTAAACGATTATTTGACTTTGCTCGAAGAAGCGAAGAAAAGAGACCACCGGCGGCTGGGAAAAGAATTAGACCTGTTTCAGATAAACGAAGAAGCCGGTGCGGGGTTAATTATCTTCCATCCTAAAGGCATGATGCTGAGGCACCTGATTGAAGACTGGGAGAGAAAAGAACATTTGAAGCGAGGCTACGAAATGGTAATGGGCCCGCAGATTCTTAAAGTAGATTTATGGAAAAAATCAGGGCATTTCGAACACTATCGTGACAATATGTATTTTACGGAGATTGACGAACAAATCTATGGCATAAAGCCGATGAATTGTTTGTCACATATGTTGATTTATAAATCGAAGATACGTTCTTATCGCGATCTGCCTCTGCGTTATTTCGAATTGGGAACTGTGCACCGACACGAAAAAACCGGCGTTTTGCATGGCTTGTTGAGAGTGAGACAGTTTACCCAAGATGACGCTCATATTCTTTGCACCCCCCAACAACTTAACTCAGAGATTCGCGCCATAGCTGACTTTGTCCATTATGCAATGGAGATTTTCGGTTTTGACTACGATGTTGAGCTAAGTACACAACCTACGGATTATATCGGTACTGATAATGACTGGAAACTAGCAACTGAGGCGTTGAGAAACGCTCTCAAAGACAATAAAATAGATTATAAGGTTAATGAAGGAGACGGAGCTTTCTACGGCCCCAAAATTGACTTCAAGCTAAAAGATGCCTTGAAAAGAAAATGGCAGTGTGCAACAATCCAATGTGATTTTACATTGCCGGAAAGATTCGATTTAAGCTATATTGGAGCTGATGGAGAAAAGCACCGTCCGGTAATGCTCCATAGGGTTATTTTAGGCGCTATTGAGCGTTTCATAGGAGTGCTCATAGAACATTATGCAGGCGCGTTTCCCGTGTGGCTTGCGCCTACGCAATGTATAATTTTGACTGTTACAGATAAGCAAATACCTTATGCCGAATCAGTTTGTGAAAGACTTGTCTCGTCAGGCATTCGCTGTGAAAAGTTTTTTGAAAATGAAAAACTAGGCTACAAAATACGTAAGGCGCAAATGCGGAAAATTCCTTACATGCTGGTTATTGGTGACAAGGAAATGGAAGCAGGAACCGTTGCGCCACGTGTACGTGACGGAAGCAGCTTGGGGGCGTTACCTGTTGAAGAATTTATTGCTCTTGTCCGCGAAATGTGTGAAAAGAAAAAGTAACGTCCGTACTAGATGACCTTTAAATAGAGGAGGTGACGTATAGTTAAAAATTTAAGAGCCAACCGGGAAATAAGGTCAGCAAATGTCAGACTGATAGGTCTCGAAGGTGAACAATTGGGAATAATATCTTTGCAGGAAGCCCTGGAACACGCGGAAAAAGCAGGAATGGATCTGGTTGAGGTCTCGCCCAACGCTGATCCTCCGGTTTGCAAAGTTATGGATTACGGAAAATATCGATACAAACAGAGCAAAAAACTGCATGACGCAAAAAAAAGCCAGACGGTTATCCATGTAAAGGAAATAAGATTAAGGCCGAAAACAGAAGAACATGATATTCAGGTAAAGATTAGACATATCAAGAAGTTTTTGGATAATCACGATAAGGTCAAAATATCGATGCTGTTCAGGGGTAGGGAAATAGCCTTTACGGCAATCGGCCGAAAACTGATGGAAAATATAAAAGAACAGATATCCGAAAACTGTATTATCGATCAGGAACCGCGTATGGAAGGGAGAAACCTGGTAATGATTGTTTCTCCTAGAAAATAAAATTACTTAAAGACGGGAGATTAGATGCCTAAATTAAAAACACACAGGGGAGCTGCTAAGCGTTTTTCTCTAACATCAAAAGGGAAAATTAAGAGGAGCAAGGCTTACGCCAGTCATATCCTGACCAAAAAACGACAAAAAGAAAGAGAAATTTACGAAAATCCACGCTCGTCAACTCAACAAATCATAAGGAGATTAAGAGACTGATTCCTTACATGTAGGGTTTAGGATTTGCGTGATATTTAGTTGTAAAGAGGAGATTGCAAAATGTCGAGGGTGAAAAGGGGCGTTATTGCCCGCAAGAAAAGAAAAAAAGTTTTAAAAATGGCCAAGGGTTTTTTCGGTGCGCGAAGCCGCTTGTTCAGAACGGCAACAGAAGCCGTCAACAAGGCTATGTCATATGCCTACCGTGACCGACGGGCAAGAAAAAGAGACTTTCGCAAACTATGGATTGCCCGTATTAACGCAGCTGCGCGTTTGCATGATATTTCCTACAGCCGTCTTGTAGATGGCATGAAAAAAGAGGGTATCGAACTGGACCGTAAAATATTAGCTGATTTAGCCGTTCACGATCCGGACAGCTTTGCCGCAATTGTGCATACGCTAAAAGGTGAGCAAGCCGCATGATTGAAGACCTTCAGGAACTAGAAGATAAAGCTATCGCCGAACTTCAGGAAGCACAGACGGAAGATCAAATATTATCTATTCGGACAAAATATCTGGGAAGAAAAGGACTCTTAACCGGCCTTTTACGAAATATTTCTCAGGTGCCCGATGCCCAGAAACCTCTTTTTGGGAAACGCTGCAACGAAGTTAAAGAGCTTCTTAGCGCCAGAATTGAAGAAAAATTATTATATCAATTTCAGCAAAAAAAAGAAGATGCTCTTATCAAAGAAAAAATTGACGTTACTTTGCCGGGAAGGGCGGTCAAATACGGGCGTATTCATCCGGTTGTGCAGGTGAATATGGAAATCTGCTCCATTCTGGCTTCTTATGGTTTTTCTGTTGTTGAGGGGCCTGAAGTGGAACTGGATTATTACAATTTTGAAGCTCTTAATATACCAAAAGATCATCCCGCCCGCGATATGCAAGACACTTTTTATATTGAAGAGGGCATCGTTCTTCGCACTCATACTTCACCGGTTCAGGTACGGGTAATGGAGAAAATCAAGCCACCTGTGCGCATATTGTCCCCCGGAAAAGTATACCGCCGCGATTCCGACATTTCCCATACACCGATGTTTCATCAGATAGAAGGACTTTTGGTTGAGGAGAGAGTAACTTTTGGAGATTTAAAAGGAATTCTTACCGCTTTTCTCAAAAAAGTATTTGGCGACGATACGAAGTTGCGGTTCCGCCCGAGTTTTTTCCCTTTTACCGAACCATCCGCAGAAGTGGATATTATATGCGTTATGTGTAAAGGAAAAGGCTGCCGTGTTTGTTCGCACAGTGGATGGTTGGAAATTTTGGGAGCGGGAATGGTTGATCCCGAAGTATTCAAATTCGTCGATTATGATTACGAAAAATACAATGGGTTTGCATTTGGCCTTGGTCTGGAACGAATCGCCATGCTTAAATATGGTATTTCAGATATACGTTTGTTTTTTGAAAATGACAACAGATTCCTCAAACAATTTTAGGAGCAACCGCTGTTATGCTGGTCAGTCTTAAGTGGCTAAAAGATTATGTAGATATAAGCTTAACTCCTGAAGAGCTTGCCGATAAACTGACAATGTCCGGTCTTGAAGTCGAAGAAGTAAAAAAAGTTTTGCCGCGATTTACCGGCGTAATTGTTGCCAATATTTTATCTGTTAAACCCCACCCCAATGCCGATAAGCTATCTTTATGTCAAGTAAGCGACGGTAAAAATAGATATCAAGTTGTCTGCGGGGCAAAAAATATCGCCAGGGGGGATATCGTTCCATTTGCGCGCGTGGGGGCGACAATTCCTGGAGATTACACAATCAAATCTTCACTCCTGCGTGGAGAAAAATCCGATGGAATGCTTTGTTCCGAAGTTGAACTGGATATTGGCGAAGATGCCTCCGGGATTATGCAACTGCCTGCAAATTTAAAACCTGGACAAAAACTGGAAAAAGCCCTTGACTTGGAAGACACAGTTTTTGATATAGGAATAACTCCAAATCGTTCAGATTGTCTGAGCATGATAGGTGTTGCCCGCGAAGTAGCCGCGCTCACGGGTAAAAAAATAAAAATGCCGAAAGTCAGAGTTGTAGAGGGCTCTGAAAATATAAAATCGCTAACTTCAATAAAAATAATGGATGCTGAATTATGCCCGCGTTATTCGGCAAGAATGATAAAAAACATTAAAGTAGGACAATCTCCTTCATGGATTAAAAACAGGTTAGAAGCGGCAGGAATTCGCAGCATAAATAATGTTGTCGATGTAACAAATTTTGTCATGCTGGAAACGGGACAGCCCCTGCACGCATTTGATTTCCGCTTTTTGGAAAAAAGAAAGATTATAGTAAGAAAATCAAAAAAGGACGAAGAATTTGTTTCTCTTGACGGAAAAAGCCGCAAACTTGCACAAAATATTTTGTTGATATGCGATGGAGTCAAACCTGTGGCCATAGGCGGAATTATGGGTGGATTGAACTCTGAAGTAAAAGAAGACACAAAAGATATTTTACTCGAAAGCGCTTATTTTAATCCGGTTTCCATTAGGCGCTCGTCGCGAATACTGCAAATGCCCACCGATGCCGCTTTTCGTTTTGAAAGAGGTATTGATCCGGAAGGAGTTATCAGGGCTCTCAACAGAGCGGCGCAACTGATTGCCGAAGTATCCGGTGGAAATATCTGCAAAAACTATATTGATGAATACCCAAGAAAAATTCCATCTATAAAGAATATTAAGCTTAGATATGAAAGATTACAGGAAGTAACAGGAACCAAAATAAGTCCTAGAGATATACAAAAAATATTAAGAAGCATAGAAATGGAAATCAGCAGGACCCAGAAAGGCTTCTGCCTTGTCACTCCGCCAACTTTTCGCGTTGATATAACAAGAGAAATAGATTTAATAGAAGAAGTCATAAGGTTATATGGTTATGATAAAGTCCCTTCGACTATTCCTAAATTTTCGTCAACGGAAGTTAAAGAAAACCCGCTTTTAAAATATCAGTCAAGAATAAGAAACATAATGAATGGTTTTGGTTACACCGAAACAATTAATTACAGTTTCATCCCTCAGGGGGCGATGGATTATCTTCTTTTGGAAAAAAATGATGAACGGCGAAAATTTGTACGCTTAAGCAATCCGCTGACCGAGGATCAATCGGTAATGCGTCCGACAATGATTTTCAGCATGTTGGATACACTGAAGAAAAATATCAATAACGGTTCTCCCGATTTGAAAATATTCGAAATAGGGAGAGTTTTTATCAGCACTAAAGAAGGCAAGCTTCCTGAGGAAAGAAATATGCTGGCGGGACTTTTGGCTGGCGCACGGTCCGACGATTTATGGAGCTCAAAATATAAATCGGATTTTTTTGATATGAAAGGGTGCATTGAAAACATCTTTTTAGATTTGAATGTGAAAAAAATTCAATATCGTTCTGCAAATTATGAAACTTTCTTACATCCTGGAAAATCTTGTGCTATTTTTATAAATGACAAAAAAATTGGTTTTATGGGAGGGATTGCGCCTGAAGTCCTCGAAAAAATAGATTTAAAGAGCGACCCTTATGTATTTGAAATTAATTTAGATATTCTATCGGGCTTTGCAGATAATACACCTGTATATAGAGAAATATCTAAGTATCCGGCGGTAAACAGAGATGTCGCTTTTATCATATCCCAAGAAATAGAAGCCGCTTACATGCTGAATATTGCTTCGTCGGAAAAAGAAGAATTGCTTGAAAATGTGGTGATTTTTGATATATACCAAGGTAAGGGCATATTGGAAGGAAGCAAGAGCTTGGGTTTGAGGTTTTCTTACCGTGCTCATGACCGGACACTTACAGATATTGAGGTCAATGAAGTTCACGATAGGATATTGCGTAATATTATCAATGTAACAAATGCAAAAATCAGAGGCGAATAAGCAGGCAAATTTAAAACGGAGGGATAAAAATGACGAAAATAGATATTATTCAAAATGTTTACGAAAAACTTGGTTTCTCCAAGAAAGATTCTGCCGAAATTGTTGAAACTATTTTTGAACTTATGAAGGATAAACTTTCGCAAGGTGAAAAAGTAAAAATATCCGGTTTCGGTAATTTTGTCGTAAAAGAGAAAAGATCTCGTCGTGGGCGCAATCCTCAGACCGGAGAAGAAATTTCTATTACCGCACGCAGGGTCTTGACTTTCAAATCCTCTCAGGTATTGCGCAAAGCTCTCAATTAATTGTAATAGAACATCCGCGGCAAATACGTATAATAAACTCTTTGAAACAACGGTCGAAGTGTTTCAAGGAGTTTGTATTTCATATTTATAATAAAAGCGTTTTATATGGCACACAATATGTTTTCCGTAGGGATAAATTAATATGGAAACAATAATTCCCGACAAGGCATATTTTCGTATAGGTGAAGTCAGCAAATTACTTAATGTCGAACCTTATGTCATCCGTTACTGGGAAACAGAGTTCAAAACGATAAAACCTGTGCGTACAAGAACCTCACAGCGTTTATATAGAAAGAAAGATGTGCAGGAATTATTGATAATAAAACAATTACTTTATTCACATCGTTTTACTATCGATGGAGCAAAAAAACAGCTTTATAAAGCCCGCAATGATAATAATTCCGAAAAAACAAGCCCTGATAAGGAAAAGCTAACGCGCGTAAAAGAAGAATTGCTCCAAATTCGTCAAATGATAAGTTAAAAACTGGTGGTGTACCCCTCCCGGTTTTTTTCTTCGTGATAATATTGAAATTATCAATCAATTTTAACAGTAAATAATTTTATATAGGCAAAGGCAATTATTTTTTTTCATTTACTTACTTCTTTTTTGACCTTTTTGAAGCCTTCAGCGGATTTATTTTTTGCGTAACGCCGTTTATTTC
>DSAV01000042.1 GCA_011046295.1 Deltaproteobacteria bacterium
AATAAAATAATTAAAATATTTACAGAGGTTTGTTCAATGAAGAAAGTTGTGTATTACGGCATTCGCGATATCAGAGTGGAAGAGGCGCCGGAAGTTAATCCGGGTAAAGATGAGGTTAAAATCAAAATAAAATACTGTGGCATCTGCGGCTCGGATTTACACGAGTATCTCCACGGTCTCTTTCCGGAAAGTCCTTTCGGACATGAAGCCTGTGGGGAAATTGTCGCTCTGGGGGAGGGCGTAAAAGATTTTGCTGTGGGCGAAAGCATTTGCTCTGTTGTACCCGGTTCCTTTGCCGAGTATATAAACTGCCCGCGGGAGCGGGTGCTTAAGATTCCCGCCGAGATGGATTGGAAACGCGCGGCGGTAGTTGAGCCTCTGTCCGGAGCGGCCTACGCTCTGGAGCGCGCGCAAATAAAAGGGAATGAAACAGTTTTAATCGCCGGCTGCGGCACGGTAGGGCTGATGCTTTTGCTCGGACTCAAATCCATGGGCGTCAAAACAGTATACATGACCGACCTTCTTGATTACCGCCGGCAAAAAGCTCAGGAACTCGGAGCCAAAATGACCTGGAATCCGCTGGAGACAAAGACATCGGTGAAAATCAAGGAGTTGACTTCCGGTACAGGCGCGGATGTGGCTATTGAAGCCGTCGGTATTGAGGAAACTTTAAAGGATTGTCTTTCTTCGGTAAAATTTGGCGGCAAAGTGATTGTGCAGGGAATTTTCACAAAGCGGGCGTTGGTGCACATGCTGGGGTTTGTCACTCGTGAAACGACCATGATCGGCACAAACTCCATCAACCCGAAGCTGGCCTTGTCCTGGCTTAAATCCGGTAACATCCAGCCGGAAAGCATTGTTACTAGAATAATTTCTCTGGAAAAAATCAAGGAAGAGGGGTTTGAGGTTCTGGCCGCAAAGAACAAAGAAGATATTAAAATTCTGGTCGCGCCATAACTCAAGGTTCTTTGTTCTGTTTATTGCTTTGTGTAGCCCATCTGCTATTAAATAAAAGGGAAATTTATGTTTCGTTGGTTTACTGACCGCCGCCGAAAGAGAATCAGGAAAAAGCCTTTTCCCGCAGATTGGGAGATAATAATCCGGCGCAATGTCGCGCATTATCGTCTGCTGGACGAAAATGAAAGAGCGCACCTGCAAAAGATTATTCAGGTATTCATCGTAGAAAAAAACTGGGAAGGCGCGGGTGGCTTGGTGTTGACCGATGAAATGCGCGCCACGATTTCCGCGCAGGCCTGCTTGCTTATCCTCAATCTGCAGCACAATTACTACCGCAATGTGGAGTCAATCATCGTCTATCCTTCAGAAGTTGTGCCGCCCCAGCGAAAACTTGCTTTCTTTGAAACAGTCCGGCATCCGTTGGAGCCGACATATCCCATTGCGGGGCAGGCATTTCACCGGGGTCCGCTTATTCTTGTCTGGAATGCGGTCTTGCAAAGCAGCCGTTATCCCGGCTCCGGTTATAATGTTGTCTATCATGAATTCGCGCACAAACTTGATATGCTCGACGGCGCAGCGGACGGCACCCCGCCCTTGAAAACCCGTGCCGAATACCGCGAATGGGTAAAAGTTCTTTCGCGCGGATATATTAGCCTGAAAGATGACCTCGAAAAGGGCCGCGAAACTTTTCTGGATGACTACGGCGCCACGGACGAAGCGGAATTTTTTGCCGTGGCTACGGAGCAGTTTTTCGACCAGCCGGTGTTGATGCGTAAATATGCGCCGGAAATATACCGAGTCCTCAAGGAATATTACCGGCAGGATCCGGCGCGACGCGTCAAAAAAACAAATTTTCCGTTGGCTCGGAAAAAGTAAGGTGCAAAACAAACGGCGAAACTGCGAGGGAATAAGCTGTAAACCGGGTTTTTCTTGCTCAGGTTTTGTGCTAGTGTGTAAAAAACGCTTCAGGGAGTGGAAATTATCGTGACACAGATTTATCGCTACGAATTGACTGTCTCTCCGGACACGATAGATGAGAATGGCCATGTAAATAACGTGGAGTATCTGCGCTGGATGCTGGATGCCGCTGTCAGTCATTCGACAAGCCAGGGCAGCACCCGGGCAGTGAAAGAGCTGGGAATGACCTGGGTGGTCAGGACGCACCGGATAGAATATTTACGTCCCGCCTTTGCCGGTGATAAAATTACCGTGCTGACCTGGGTTTCCAATTTTCGCCGCGTGCTTTCGTTGCGCAAATACAAAGTTCTGCGTGTTTCCGATAATGCCGTTTTGGCAGAAGGTGAAACGCAATGGGTCTTTGTGGAAGCAAAAACGGGGAAGTTGCGCTCTATACCGAAAAGTGTTTCGTCGACTTTTGAAATACTGCCGTCCGAAAATGAAAAGAATATTATATGATTGATTACATGAGGAAACACGAGTCCTTTGTGCGGGAGGCGCTGGATAAAAATCCGGACGCCGCGGGGTTGGCGTCTCTTCTCGAGTACCATAATAAGCAGATTGAATGGATGCAGCACGAAAGGATTGTTCATCTTCTGGTTATGCTTTTTGTCTGTCTTTTTATGTTGCTTTCCTGGGGGTTTGCCATTATAAATACTTCAATGCCGGTGATTGCCCTGGCTCTCCTTCTTCTGATTCTTTCGGTTGCGTATATTATTCACTATTACCGGCTCGAAAACGGTGTGCAGAAATGGTATTTACTTTCCAACGCGATTAAGCAGCGGCTTGAGCGGATGAATGAACGCTTATGACGCTGCTTGCAGTAAATGGCTAAGCAATGAACTTATGCCGACAATGCCGGGTGTTTTGACGATCATGCAGTTTTTAAATTCGAAAGACGGGAGGGATAGCAATGGTTCAAAATAAAATAGTAGTCCGCTACCAGGACGGCCGTTTGCTGAAAGGAATGACCAGCGATTTTTTCCCCAACAAAAACACTTTTCATATGTTGCCCATGGATGCGCCCCCTGCCAGCAAACCGCTGGAATTATCCGCTGATAATTTAAAGGCAGTTTTTTTTGTTAAGGGATTTGAGGGCAATCCGGATTATAAAGACAAAAAGGAGTTCGACTCCAATAAGGCGCCTGTAGGGCGAAAAATACGAGTGGTTTTCCGCGACGGGGAAACGATGGTCGGAACCACTCATGGATATCAGCCCGACCGCCCCGGCTTTTTTGTTGTGCCTGCCGATCCCAATTCCAATATCGAGCGCTGTTTTGTGGTAACAGCGGCAACCCGCGAAGTAAAGCTAATGTGAATGCGGTTTTTCTTTTTTGGACAATTTTAATGGCAGGAACATCGGTGTTTCTTTCTGGTATTTGCGGTAAGCATCGCCGAATTGTCTCAGCAGGTCTTTTTCTTCCCAAATTGCTCCGATAATAATCCACACTGACCAAAGAATATTGAACAGCAAACGATCTTGAGTCAGGTCAGGGCATGACCAGATCATAATTATTATAAACAGGTATAATGGATGCCGCACCAGCCGGTAGGGGCCTTTAACCGCCAAAGCAGCCTGCCGCTCGTTTTTGTTCTTCAGGTAGTCTGTTATTTTCCTGACGCCAAACGGATCAAAAATCTCAACTGATTTTACCGCCCAGAAAAATCCGATAACACACATAATAAACATTGCGCGTAATAACAGACGAATAATGCCCGGCGCTTCAAATATAGCAGCCGTACTTTGCCAAAAGACTATCACCCCGAACAGAAAGATTCCCGATGTGACGGAATAGACGGCGCCGGTATACGCGCCCGGCATAAAACGCGCAACGAAGTTTAAAAAAAAACGGCGCACCATGATACTGTGCTGAAGAAAAAAAAGCAAGAGATAGGCCGGCATTAAACAGTAGTGCTTTGTTTTCGCTCCACCCGAAGTTAAAGAGGTTAAGATTTCCCGCCCAGAGAAAAACAGCAAAAAAAAGCAGGGAAGAGCCCCCGAAAACGTAGGATAGTACAGCGATAATAAATCCGGGATGCTTACGCGTCATATAAATGTCCGGCATATTTTTCAGCAGCAACAACCGCCGCCGTTTTTGTCTTGAGGACTGCTTTGCGGCCCGCAGCAGCAGGCGGCGTCACTTTTTTCCAGCAGGGAATTTATTACCGCCGCGGCACAGCCCACCCCGGATTCCACGTAAATCGCCTCTGCCGGGCAATTTTTACGGCAGGCGCCGCACTCCATGCAGGCGTCGCGCTTTTGGATAATGGCGCGATTTTCGTTTATTTTAAAAACCTGATGCGGGCAAACCTCCAAGCACATGCCGCATCCCGTGCATTTGTTTTCATCCATTTTTAAGGTGACAACCTCTTTCAGGTAAGACAAGTTATTCATTTTCCTCTCCTAAGAAATTAACCGCGAAGTTAGCCAAAGCAAAGCGCCGAAGATCGCCGCGCAAATTTGTATGGGCAGCGCAAAGCGCATTTCTTTTTTCACGCCGGAGAGCGATGTGTAGGTCGAGGCGCCGGTAAAGTTCATCGCCAGGTATGATGCGATAGACGGGATAATGAGTAGCCAGGACAAAGCCTCGATTCTGTCTGGCCAGGCGGAAAAATTCACGCCGCGCACGTAAAGTAAAGCAATCGCTGCAATAATGCCGATGAAAAAACCTTTTACGGAAAATGCTCGTCCGGGCAGATAGGGCAAAAGCACAGGACTGAGCACAGCGCCGGCGATAATTGCAGCTAAAAGTCCCATTATGGCAAATAATCCGTAAGTCAACATGTTTGACAAGTAGCTTCCGGAGCCGCCGATGCCGCCCAGTACTAAGAAAATCAGCGCCAAGAGGAAAAAAGGCTTGATAACTTCCACAATTTCTATAGGAATCAGGACAGCTCTGTCCCTCAAAGCGAATGTAACCGTCCGCATCTTGCTATCCGCTTTAAAGCCGTTGTCCAGATAGGCGGCCAAATCACGAGACCTTACCGGACCGTAATAAACTTTGAAGCCGGTGCGCTTTTTTGCTTCATGCGCGGCCACACCAGGTGCGCCCAGCTGGGGAAGGATAATATTTCTGTGATTGACTGTTTCTTTGAGCCGGCAGTTTTCAATTTTACTGACTAATTCCTCCGTGCCAAAAGTTCCTTTTCCCGCCGCGCACCAGACATTGATGCCTTTTGTGTCCAAAACCAGAATCCAGAGATTTTGCCCCGGCAACGCCTGACGCAACTTGTCGAAGCTCATTTTGTAATTAGCGGTGACTAAAACGGGAGAAGCGGCATCGGGATTATTCAACGCGTAGAGGCCGGGTTCAATGGAGTAATTCATGCGCCCCACGCCCCAGCGCGCCTTGAACTGATCCCGGCTGTCCTTCCAAGTCAAAGTTGACGATACGCGCGGCACAATTCCCGCGGGTGTATCAATTACTCCGGTGAGAAAAGGCTGATTAAGCCGCGGACTTACAGCTCCAGGCGCATTTGACGTGCCGCGGCAGTCGGGATTATTTGAAATAACCGGAAGTGAAATTTTATACATATAAAACCTTCTTTGAATTTATTAACAGCATGAGCTTTGTCGCGCGTATGTTTTTGTGGCCTCGATAAAAATTTTGACGGATTCCAAGATGATTCCCACTTTTTTTTCTGGGATATTGCCTGTAATATTATGGAAGAAATCCATAACGCACAGACAGGCCTTTTGGTGCGTCTGCACCCCTTTTTTTGTCAGTATGAGTTTTGCCGCCCGCAAATCTTCAGGGTCTGTGCGTTTTTGCAGAAGTCTTTTTTTAATAAGGGGATTTACCAGTCTGGTGGTGGTGCTTTTTTCGACTCCGAGATGGCGGTGTAAATCCGCCATTTTGAGCTCTTTGTTTCTCGCGAGCAAATCTAAAATCGTGAACTGATGAAAGGTTACCCCCTCACAAAAAGCTTCGTCCTGGCAGCAGCAGCGTGTTGCCTGAATAAGGCCGGTGAATACTTCCATTAATTGGGTATAATTGACTTTTGACTGCCGCAACATAGTTGTATGATACAACGATAATTGTTATTGTCAAGGATATTTTAAAAATTATTTAAATAGTAAAAATCAACCAGGAAGCCTCAACTTTTTGGTGCATTTAGTTTCGTGCTTGAAATGTTTAGGGAATTCTGATTAATTCACCATATTGAAGGATGAAAGTCTTGTATGGCGCAAAAAGTTATCCCTGCCGGAAAAAATGAGGAATGGGTTTCTTCCGCCCTTAAAGTAAACCTGGAGCGGACATCGGTATCCGTGGCAATACCCGAAAGGTACGAGCCTCTGCTTAGTGTAGTGGAGCGCCATTACGGCTTGCTCAAAAAAACCCGTGAGATGCTAACTGAGCTGAATCATCCCCTGGTCAACTGGGAGCACGTTCTTGTTGAACTGAAATCCCTTTCCATTGGAGATTTCTACGAATTTAACCGACATAAGGAAGGTTCGGCCGCTTTATCCATTCTGCTTAAAATATACCTTGACGTAATTAAAATCGCCGCCGGTGAGGAAACAAGAGACAGCGCCATCCGTTATCTTTTTGATTTCCTCGATACGATCATATCCCGAAGCGAGGAAAATCTTTCGCGAAATATGTCCTTATTTGCTGAAATGACGGAGAATCTCGCCGTCCTTTCTGATAAAGACCCGGAAATATTCAAGAAGACTTCATCTTATCTCAAGCGGACAATCAAGGCTCTTTGGGAAAACAACGTGGATTTTTCCCGGGAGATTTTAATCCCATTGCTCCATAAAATGTTTAAAATAACATACACGTTCTGGCTTACCCAGCCTGATCCCTCATCCTGGCTAGAAGAAGAAAAAGAGGATAGCGAGGATTCAAGCGCCGCATACATGCAGATAATTCACCCGCTGACCCATAAACATTTATCAGAGCTTCTGAAAAAGCTCGAAAAAATAAATTCTTCCACCAGTGAACAGCCTGACGAATTAATTAATAATTATCTGGATATGCCGGATTATTTTCAAATAGTTAATGGGTATTTTGCAGTTGCCGATGAACTGGAAAAGTCGCCGATGTATGAAGGCCGCCAGTACCTCATCAAGCTGGACTTTTTATTCAACATAATGAGCGTGCCGGGCCTCTCCGACATACACGCCAATGCTCTGCGGGAAATAAATCGTTGTTTGAGACTGGTTTTCGAACAGGAAAAAAAAGAACGCCTCAGCAAGATTGTAAAGAAGATTTTCAATTTTCTTAAAAAGAGCCGTTCGCAATATGAAGTACAAGGCCCGGTCATCGATTGTATAACGACAACAGCCAGGGAGGTTTTCGCGCAAAACTCTCAGCCCCTGGCTGATGTATTTATCGATGAGCTGATTTCATACGGTTTTCAGCACCCTGAAGTCAAGGGAACGACTAGTGAATGGCAGGTGCAGGTCAACCCTCTTCATGTAACAAACATAAGGGCATGGCTGGAAATTATCGCGATGAAACCCGCCTGGGCGAAAAAGCTTGTTTCGGCGCTGATCATCAACTTAAATATCGGCGGTATTTTTATTCGTGATACGGACCTTCTGCAAAAAGATATTTCCGCGCTGCTCAACGCCGAAATCGAGCCGGCTTATAACCTCATAAAACAGCTCCTCAGAATATTTCCCGTCTATTTCAGCGAAATTGGCGCGGAAGGTGAACTGCGCGACATAACGACGGATGTGGATGAACTTTCTTTCCGCAACGACAAACTGGTGAACTTTCTGCGCAAGCAGTCGCACGTGGAAAGCAACAGCATGCTGGTGGAATTTGTGGAAAATATTTTTCAATACTGGCACAGCGCAAACAAGGAATTTGTTAAAATGCATCTGCCGGATGAAGTATTTGAACAGGTGGAAAATTCGGGGGAATATTTCGACGGCATGAACAAAGCGTTTAATTATTTGTTTTTTGCTGCCGGCAGTAACCCCAGGGAATTTATCCAGTGGTCTCAGGAAAAGCTGGTAAAAGAAATAAACAGCATAAAAGGCGTGAGTAAAAGGGATAAAGAACGCGCGCGGTTAATGATACGCATTTATCAGCTTATCTATAAGAAATACTTCCCCCGTTATGTCGATTTGTTAAAGGACATGGAATCTGTTTATCTTTTTGACAAAAAGGATCTGGCGTCGCTGAAGCGTTCCCTCAAAATGAAAAATTATTATATGAGCCTCTCCATCATTCTGAAGTTATTGGCAGTTTTAAAGAAAGAAATTCTTTCCGGCCGTAAAACACAACCCTTTGAAAATATATATTATAAAAGGCACATCGCGGCGGGCATTCCGTCCATGTATGGAACGTACAGCGAAGAAAAATTCGAAGCTCTTGGCATGTCGCTTCGGCTGGAAGGGCTTGCAACCGTGTTGCTGGAGGAGCTTTATCAGTCCTTAAACCTCAGGTTTATTACCAAGCAAACTATTGTTAAAGTCCATAAATATATGTGGCTTTTCCTTAAAGCTTTGGAATTGGACGGCATTGCGACAGAAGGTCTGGCCGCAAAAATGAAATATGTAAGCAGCGCGCTGGCGATTAAACAGTTTTCCATGGAGCAATATGCCGATATTTTCCGGTTTATTTCCAATGGTACGCAGGATATTATCCGTGATTATTATATCGACGCCCACAGCTCAAATCTCCCGGTTATTATCGGGCAGATTGACGCTCAACAAGACAAGCTTGATAATAATTGTGGATTTGAAACTAGTGAAGAAGAAGCTGTTTATCAGAAATCGGAAAATTTTATACGTGGTATCATGTCTTCGGCCTTCGGGCTTCAGCAGTTGGATAATTTTGTTAACTCGGTAATCAGCACTCTTGATGCAGAGCTTGAAAAATTCAAAAACAATAAGCAAATTCTGAAAACTATCATGTCCTATAATCCGGAACTTGCTATTTCTTCATTTTATAAGAAAAACAAAAAAACAGATAACCAGATACTTCTCGGGAACAAAGGCTATTTTCTCAAGGAATTGATATCCTACGGATTTCCGGTGCCACCCGGCTTTATAATTACGACGGAAGTATTCAGAGGATATGAGGCTGTTACCGGATACAAATACATTTATAATGATTTTCTGGCCAGAGTGGATAAAGAGCTGGCGATGTTGGAGAGAATGACCGGACGCAAGTTCGGCGATCCCGATAATCCACTGCTTTTATCGGTAAGAAGCGGCGCCACCGTGTCTTTGCCCGGCATGATGAATTCTTTTCTGAATGTCGGTATTAATGAACATGTAGCGGAGAGACTCAGCAGGAAAAAAGATTTTCGGTGGGCAGCGTGGGATTGTTATCGGCGCTTTTTGCAGACATGGGGTATGTTTCAGGGGATGAATCGAGATTTCTTTGATGAAATAATGGATAGATTCAAGCAGCGCTACAAAGTGGAAAGAAAGATACAATTTTCTCCTGAACAAATGAAGCAGATAGCCCTTGCCTATAAAAAAAGGATTGTGGACAATGGTATTGAGGTAAAAGAAAATCCGTTGGAGCAATTGCGCAACGCCATTTTGAAAGTTATTGATTCATGGTATTCCGAGCAGGCTAAAATATACCGCCACCAGATGCATCTTTCGGATAAATGGGGAACGGCTGTGATTGTTCAGACAATGGTTTTCGGCAATCTTAATGAGCGCTCCGGTTCAGGCGTTATTTTCACCCGTGAACCAAAGAGCCTGCTGTCTGATGTGACTCTTTACGGGGATTTCATATTTGGGGTTCAAGGCGATGATATTGTTTCCGGCCTGGTGGAGACTTATCCTATTTCCGAGAAGCAGCGTTTATCTGAGCGTCGCGAATCAGACATCTCGCTGGAAGCGAATTTTCCGGAAATATATGCCGAATTAATAAAAATATCCGAAAGGCTTGTTTGCGAAAAAAGGCTTAATCATCAGGAAATCGAATTCACATTCGAAGGCCTGAGCAAGGATAAACTTTATTTGCTGCAAACAAGAGACATGGATAAAATATCGGGAAAGAGATTGAGGCATTTCAGGGATACGCAGGCACTTCAAGCCATGGTGATGGGAACCGGTATTGGCGTAAGCGGCGGCGCTCTCTGTGGCCGGGCTGTTTACACTGAGGAGGATATAAGAAGATATCGCGCGGTCGAACCTCAAACCTCCCTTATTTTGTTGAGGCGCGATACTGTTCCGGACGATGTCGGCGTTCTTTTGCAGGTCGAGGGGCTTTTAACGGCAAAAGGCGGAGGTACGTCTCATGCCGCCGTGACCATACCTCAGCTGAACAAAGTTGGTGTTGTCGGTTTCAGCAAGCTGAAAGTTTACGAAGCGCAGGGGTTCGCGACGATAGACGAGTGTAAAATAAAAGCCGGAGACTTTATCTGTATTGATGGCTGGAGCGGCATGGTCTATCTGGGCAAACACGAATATGCGTCGACGCCTTCGCGCAACGTTAAGCTTTGAGTCTTAATGCCTAAAAAGCTAAATTTTCCCTTGACAAAAGAAATTATTTTGATTTTATAACTCTCACAAGCTTCAAGAACATCAAAACCATAAATCAAATGCCGGAGTCGGCGATGCTTTTAAGCCGGCTGTGGCATTAAAAGCAGTCTATAGCAGTCAGTACGCATCACCATTGTAAAAAAATGTCCGGAGCAGTTTGTTCCGGAATCAAATAAAGCCGGAAGGTTATATGCGTCATCGGATTTTGAAAGCTCTTGCCTTTGTCGTGCTGTTTTTCTTTATCTGGACATCGGGCGGATTGTTTGGATTGTGCAATATTGCCTATGCCGCCATGCGCGATAACCAGAAGCAATCCGCTCACCGGAAACAGGAACAAAGGCCGGAAGAAAAGTTTCAACAGGCCGTGGAAGACATAAAAACCATTATCCACGATAAGCTTGCCGATAATGAAAAACGAGGCAGGCTCAAAGCCAAAATAAATGAAATAGAATCCTTTGACAGCGAAATAAAAAGCCAGTTTGCCGCCACGGAAAAAAGGCTCAGGCAAGCCGGCCTGCCGCAGGAAATTCTCCAAAGGCATTATAATTTTGTCAAGCACTATGAAGACAACCTCAAAGAATTAAGAACCAATCTGGATGCCGCCGATAAGACGAAAACAAAAGAAGAATTCTCCGCGCGGATGCAAAAAGTCAAAACTCATCTGGAAAAGGTCGCGCCTCCCAGAAGACATAAACCCTTAGATCCGAACAAACTGCCCCACCGCATTTCCGATATCAAACGCAAAGAACCCCGCACCAAACCCTCAGAATTTTTAAAAGACATAAAACAAACCGCTTCTTCGTCATTGCGAGCGACTGCAGGGAGTGCGGCAATCTCTGCCGCTGTCATTCCCATGGACAATACAGTGGAAGCCGCGTCATTTCGAAGCGAAGCGAGAAATCTTGATTTTCTAACAAAAGATTCCTCACCCCGTTATAACGGGATTCGAAATGACAGCAATAATGTCATTCCCGCGAATACGGGAATCCAGACCTCTTCGTCATTGCGAGCGACTGCAGGGAGTGCGGCAATCTCTGCCGCTGTCATTCCCATGGACAATACAGTGGAAGCCGCGTCATATCGAAGCGAAGCGAGAAATCTTGATTTTTCAACAAAAGATTCCTCACCCCGTTATAACGGGATTCGGAATGACAACAATAATGTCATTCCCCAGCCAGACTGGGGAATCCAGACCTCCGCCGTCACACCGGCGCATGCCGGTGTCCAGACCGCCGCTGTCATTCCACGGCTCGAAGACCGGCGTATGCCGGTCGACCGTGGAATCCAGAAAACTCTAACTAATAATAAACCTATCCTTCTGGCCTCCAACGACTCTTGGGCAAGCCATCTGGAATCACTGCCGAAATTTGAAAAAGACATCACCTCAACTAATCCCCCTTTCCTAAAGGGGGACATAGGGGGATTTTCTAATACCACAACAGAGCCGATAATCTTAGCCCAGGCGGGTAATCTGCCTACGAATGCCGACCTGGCTGAAACCATTGACGTTCAGCTTACTCCGGCCATCAGAGCCAAGGCCGCCGAGTTAAACCACA